>PMBP01000478.1 GCA_003152975.1 Phycisphaerales bacterium
ATGACCAGCAACATCGGCGCCGACCTGATCAAGAACCAGTCGGGCTTCGGATTCGGCAAACGAACCGAGCAGGCCAACTACGAGAAGATGAAGGAAATGCTCGACAAGGAACTCGAACGGCATTTCCGCCCCGAATTCCTCAACCGCCTCGATGCCCGGATCGTCTTCCGCGGTCTGACCCGTGTGGACCTCGAAACCATCGTCGAGTACGAACTCAACAAGGTCTTTAAGCGCATCATCGAGCACGGCCTGCACCTCCAGCTCGATCCGGCCTCCAAGGAGTTCCTCATCGACAAGGGCTTCAATCCCGAATTCGGGGCCCGGCCTCTCCGCCGCGCCATCGAGCACTACATCGAAGACCCCCTCTCCGAGCAGATGCTCCGCGGCGAGTTCAAGGAAAAGAATGTCATCCGTATCTCCGTCCAGGATGAGGACAATCTCCGCTTCGAGGGTATCAAAGACGAGGCCGTCGCCGCCGAAAAAACCGTGGTGGTCAACACCCCCCAGCCGACCTGATCGGCCAAACCCGCCAAGATCCAGGGCCAGTTCCCCCGAACCGGCCCTTTTTCGTGACACAGAATCCGGACCGGGTCGTAAAATGGGCGTAGGGATTGCGTTTCGGATACCCCTTGACAAACGGGGAAGAATCGGATAGGGTGAAGATGGTAGTTACGCGGCTTGGCCGCGGGGAGATAGCCATGAGAATAATGGATTATTTACGGCGCTTTCAGTTGTGGCGGTTTGGGTGGCATTTTCTGTTCGCACTGCTGACGATGGTGGCGATCGGTATGTCGATCGTGTCGTCGATGACCCAACAGGATCAGATCAACGAGATCGGTAAGATGATCCTTGGCGTGGCGTTTCTGACGGGTTTTTTTGCCATCCTGTTGTCGATCCGCGAAATGATCAAGAGCGTCAAGGACAGCGGCGACAAGATGGACAATGTCGCCGACATGATCAACCGCAACAACAACCTGCTCAGCCAGATCGCTCAGTCCTCACGGCTCAGCGACGCCGCCAAGCAGCTCGCCTTCCGCGACGCCGAACGGATGGAGCTGGCCGAGGCCGTCATCGCCAAGCTGCACCAGCACGAGTTCGACGCCACCTCCGCCATGATCGACGCGATGGGCAAGATCCCGCAGTACCAGGCCCTCTCCGTCCAGCTTCGCCGCACCTCCGACACCTACCGCGACGCCACCGAAAAGGACCGCATCATCCAGGCCGTCGATCACATCCTGGAACTCGGCCGCGAGTTCCGCTGGTCGCAGGCCTTCCGTCAGGCCGACAACCTCGTCCAGTCCTTCCCCTATTCCGACGAGGCCAAATCCGTCCGCCGTAAGCTCCGCGAGATGAAGGACGCCCGCAAGAAAGAGTTGCTGGCCTTGTGGGATGAGGCCGTCCGCTCTAAGGATACCGACCGTTCGCTGGAAATCCTCAAGGACCTCGACCAGTACCTCACGCCCAGCGAAGGCCTGGCCCTTCAGGAATCCGCCGCCACCGTCTTCCGTACCAAGCTGCACAACCTCGGCGTGCGCTTTGCCCTGGCCGTCACCGAAAACAAGTGGTCCGTTGCCTACGAGACCGGACAGCAGATCGTCCGCGACTTCCCCAACAGCCGCATGGCCCACGAAATCCGCGGCAAGCTCGATGTCCTCGCCGACCGCGCCAAAGGAATCGCCACCGTCGACGCCGGCGCCTCCGCCGGCGAATAGAGATTGGCCGGAACGATTGAATTTCCATGAGTAAACTGGGGACAATCCTGGTCGTAATGGGTTCACTTCTGCTCCTGATCAATTGGATTTCATTCATCGAATGTTGGCGAAAGAAAAAGGGATCCCCAATAATTTTCCCTTTCCCCGCTATTCTGGTCTTCGGCGGATCCCTGATGTTGCCTTCACTGAAGCCCTACGGCTGGCTGGCATTTGTAATTGATTATTCGTTTCTGGGTTTTCTGTATGTACTCCCAAGAGAGATCCGGAATGAATGGCAGTACTGCCGATTCACTCGCGTCCGGGAGTTACAGGCATCCGATCCGCCTCGTTTGTTTGTCCTGACCCTCCATCGAAAGGGTCACTTTCACATCAAATTGACATGCAATCCCCCGACAATCTGTAATGACCATGGGGCTCTGTTGGCATCGTCGGGGATATTAGGGCAATGGGAAATGATTGACAACGGATTTCTTCTCCGCGATTACCGGGATCAGCGCACCCTGCGACTCTGTCAGTCCGGAACATCCTATGTAGCCACGGAACACAACTACCCCCAGGATAAGCGATATCCCATAGATTCCATGAACGGCTTGACTTTCACCGTTGTCCGGTAGAAAAGAATGGGTTCGGGAATAATTCCGAACCCATGCCGCAATCGAATTACATTCATATAAGGTCGAAACCCTCACGATGCCCCGATAACGACCCTGCCTATATTTGATATTTTATATGTGTCTTTTATCTTCTATTTTTGATATTTGATTTTTCTTCCAGGGACACTTCCTTTACTCTGAACCTTCGCGAACCTTGCCTTGACCCTTCGTATCCGTGTCCGCCATCTTGCCCAGGTAATCCGGCAACTGCACGCCGGCCATCTGCGCCAGGTCCTGCAGCGGCGGGATCGACTTGATCATGCTCGACAGGAAGTTCGCCGTGCTGCTGGTACCGCCGGAGCCGCTGTCCCAGACGGTGATCTTCTCGATCCTGAGGTTCTTGATCGCCTCGACCTGCTTGCCGACGATCTGTTCGAGCTTTTCGATCATCAGCAGCGTCGAGGCCGCCTTGGCGTCGCCGTTGCAGCTCTTGACCAGCGACTCATACCCGATCGCCTTGCTCTCCAGCACCTGCCGAATACCCTTGGCCTCGGCCTCGTACTTGGCCAAAATCCCGTCGGCCTGACCGCGCGCCTCGCGCCGGGTCCTCTCGGCCGTGGCCTCGGCGTCGATCTCGATCTTCTGCTTTTCGATCTCCTGCCGCACGACCTCCTGCGCGATCAGCCGCTGCTGCTCGGCGTTGTACTCGGCCTTCTGGATCTCGGCCTCCGCCTGCCGCTTGGCCACTTCGCCCTTTTGCCGCGCCTCGGCCTGCCGCATCGCCAAAACCGCCTCCACCTCGGCGATGTCGGCCTTGGCCTTGTTCTCGCCGGTCACCGCCAGCGCCTCCTGCTGTTGCACGAACACCCGCTGCTCGGCCTGGGCCTTCTTTTCGCCCTTGACGGCCTCGGCCTCTTGCTGCTGCACGAACACGCGTTTGTCCGCCTCGGCCTTTTTCGATCCCTTCTCGGCTTGCGCGACATTCTCGGCCGTACGGATCGACTTTTCCCGGTCGGCCTCCACCTCGCCGATCGCCGCCAGCGTCTCCTGCTGCCGCACAAACACCCGCTTGTCCGCCTCGGCTTTCTTCTGTCCTTTTTCCGACTCGGCGGTGTTTTCCGCCACGCGGATCGCCCGCTCGCGATTGGCCGACGCCTCGCCGATAGCGCCGATCTTTTCCTGGTCGGCCACATCGATCTTGGCCGCGTTGACCGCCACCGCCGCCGCCTTCTTGCCGATGCTCTGGATGTAATTGGAGCTGTCGGTGATATCCGTGATGTTGACATTGATCAGAATCAGGCCGATTTTGTTGAGTTCCGGCTCGACATTCTTGCGAATGGATTCCAGGAAGCTCTCGCGGTCCTGGTTGATCTGCTCGATCGTCAGCGACGCCACCGTCAGCCGCAACTGCCCGAAGATGATCTCCTGCGCCATCTGCTCGATCTGTTGCGGCGTGATCCGCAGCAACCGCTCGGCCGCGTTGTTCATGATCGACGGTTCCGTGCTGATACCCACGGTAAAGGTGCTGGGTACATTGATCCGGATATTCTGTAGCGACAACGCATTCTCCAGCGGGATCGTGATCGTCATCGGCGTCAAGCTCATATACGAGCTGTCCTGGATCAGCGGCCAGACAAACGCCCCGCCGCCGTGGATGCACCGCGACGACAGATTCGCCCCCACCCGCCCATAGACCACCAGTATCTGGTCCGACGCGCACCGTTTGTATCGCGACGCCAGGAACAAGATCGTCGTCGTCAGCAGCACGACGAACGCAATGATCACATAGGTCCACAAGGAACCGATATCCGTAAAAGCGAAAGCAGCCAGCATTGAATTATCCCTCCAAATTGTGTGCTAATGGTTGAGAGTCTGACAGAACGATAGACCCTTCCTTGTCATTCCCGCCAAAGCGGGAATCCACATATTCAGGTCCGATGGCCGAATAATTCCCTTTCACACTTTTCACACCTTTCTCCCCTTTCACACCTTTTCAACCACCAGCAACCGGGCCGACAGTTTGACCACCTTGACCCGCTGGCCGGTTTTGATTTCGTCACTCTGCTCGGTGGTCGCGTCCAGCGTCTCCATCGCGTTCTGAACGGCGATCTGCACCTTGCCCACCTGCCCCGGCCGGATCGTCAGGTAAACCGTCCCCTCACGCCCTACGGCGTTGTTCATATTCAGGGTCCCGCTGGACTGCAACTTGCCCGCCGACTCAAAGAGAAACTTCAGCAGCCACACCGTCCCCAGGCCCGCGCCCGCCGCCGCCAGCGCCGAAATCGGCGCCGAATACCGGCTCTCGCGGATCATCGCCCACCCCACCAGCCCAAACATCATGAAAAACGCCGTCAGCCCCTGGAACGACAGTGCCCGAAAGCTCACATCCGAATCGGAAGAACCTCCGTGGTGGGCGGTACCCCCCCCCACACTGCCGTCGTGCCCCGCTCCGCCGACATCTCCATGGCCGGTACCGGTGACATCGCCGTGCCCCATCCCCGAGATGAACATCAGCAGCATCCGTACGACGAACAGGCATCCGCCCAACGCCGCACAGACGATAAACACCCTTTCCAGGGCCGTAACATCCGATCCGATCGCTAACATAGTGATTCTCCTTTTCATTTGTCAGACGGACAAATCGAAGAACCGTGGCACTATTTTTTGAGGGATTCTTCGCTCCCTGCCAAGACCCATTCTATCTACTGGAATATTCCATCCAAAATTATCCCCACCCCTCGTCCGGCCGTCAATCCCAATCCCCATTTTTCCGTATCACTTCCTCCGCTTCTGCCCATCCTGTCGACCCCAAGGAACAGAACTTTCTGGGGGATCAAATTTTGGGCTTCCGATGGCCCTGGAAAATGAGCGACGGGTTGAATATATTCCATAAGATGTTTATTTGTAATGACTTATGAATAGACACCACCCTGAAATCCACAGCCAACACTCCTTTGGATCTCCTTTCCGAATCGCCAATGAACCTTCCTTCTAAGGAAATTCTCATTTATTATGCGAATTTCAGCATTTCTTCCTTGAAGTAAACATGGGGTATATGGTATAAATAGGATGTTAGTTTCCGTGTTGCCGTGACAATATGGCAAAAACAAACGATACTTTTCGGAGGTAGTGATGATGAAACTGGCTTTGTTACTTTCAATCGCCCTGACCGTCGTGCTGGTTCCCACCAGTTACGGCTTGGTCATCGGCAACTTTGAGGGCTCGCTCGATAGTTGGACGCCGAACGATGCCACCCTTTCCCAGGCCACCATCGGCGCCACCGTCGGCAGCGGATCGATGAAGATCGCCGGACCGGGCGGCTGGCATATCGACGGCAAGCTCGACCTCAAGCCCTCGCTCCTGGGCGTCCTCGGATCCGTTACTCAAATCTCGGCCGATGTCACCGCATATGTCGCGGATATGCCGGGCAACGGCTGGATGAACATGGAAATGATCTACAACGGCCAGAACTCCGGCACCAACAACAACATCGGCTGGCAATCCCTCGGCGCCAAGGACATCAACATTTGGGACGGCCAAACGCACACCCTGGTCTGGGATGTCCCCGCGGCCCTGAGGACCAAACTGGGCGGCATCGACAGCAGCATCCAGTGGATGGAGCTGATGATCATCACCAACAACGGCGGCCAAAACTCGCAACTCTATGTGGACAATATCAAAATGATCCCCGAACCGGCCACCATGGGCCTGCTCGGAATGGGCGGTCTGGCGCTCCTGCGACGCCGCAAATAATGATCCCGTAATAGCGAACGCTTTTTTATCGTTCTGATACTGGGGCAGGCCCTCCTTCCTGCCCCTCTTTTTTTGCGCCCGGCCTATTCTACACGATCGGGGTCATTTATTTCATTTCCCTCTGCCTCTGGCATTCCCACGGCAAAGCGGATACAATCCCCGCTCGCTATCTCAGGAGATAAACCATGCGCAAACCAATGATCGTTTCGTGCCTGGCCGCCGCATTGTCGGCCGCCCCGCTCTTGGCCGCAAACTGGCCCCAGTTCCGCGGCCCCGACGGCAACGGTCTCGCCTCGCAGACCAACCTCCCGATGGAGTGGTCCGCCGACAAAAACATCCTCTGGAAGGTCCCCCTCCCCGGTACCGGCTGGTCGCAGCCGATCGTCTGGGGCGACCGCGTCT
>PMBP01000265.1:0-5325 GCA_003152975.1 Phycisphaerales bacterium
ATCACATACCGCGGCTCGGCCATCTGCTCATACAACAACCGCATCCGCATGGCCATCTTTTTGACGATCGCGCCGGCTATGACCATCAGGTCGGCCTGCCGCGGGGTCTGGCGGGCGACTTCAGCCCCGAATCGCGCCAGATCCTGATGCGGAGCGCCTGTGGCCATCAACATTTCGATCGCGCAGCACTTCGTCCCAAAGGCCAGCGGCCACAGACTATTGGACCGCGACCAGTTGATGATCGCATCGATGGAGGTTATCAGAACGGATCCGCCGGGAATGGGTTCCAGAAGTCCGGGCAATCGATCAAGTACTATGCCCATTCCAGGGCCCCCTTCTTCCACGCATAAACCAGGCCGAGGATCAGGACCAACAAGAATACCCCCACCTCGATCAGCCCGGGAAAACCGACAACCCGCAGGATCACCGCCCACGGATACAGAAACGCCGCTTCCACATCGAAGATCAGAAACAGCAGCGCGAACAAATAATACCCCACATTGAACTGGATCCAGGCCGAACCCAGCGGAATCTCGCCGCACTCATACGGCGTATTTTTGATCCGGCTCGGACGGTGCGGGGCAATCAGATACGACAAGATCAATCCGCCCAGAACGAACAGCGCCGCAAGGCCGGAAAACAGCAATACAAAAAAATAATCCACGACGACCTGACTCCCAAGATTCCTAAGCTTCGATCACGGCTAAAATCATCTCTTTGTGATTGCGCAACGCCGCGTGGGAAATCCCGAAGGGTAACCTCATCCTGCCCGTTGTTATCCCGACAACCGCGACAGTTCGTTACCGTCATTCCAAACCCAATCCGCCCCACCATTCCCTTCGGATTTTTGAATGCTTCCAAGACGGGACACGCTACCGATCCCGGATCCCCAAGTCAAGAAAATAATCGCCCACATTTGGGTCCAATGGCCCGTTCGACAGGATTCCAGGGAATCGTTCCGCCGGCCCATCACCAGGCCTTTGACGGAAAATGCGCACACACCTTCCCCATGACCGGCAGGATATAACGAACCAAGCCGTAATGGTCGCAGTCATACCACACGATCTCCACCTTCGATGCTGACGCGGCAATCAGTTTTTCAGCACAGGCGGGCGGAACAATGGGATCCGTGCGGCCGTTGATCATCAGGATATTGCTTGAGCCCAGCCGGTCGGCAAAGGTGAGCGGTTCGATCGGCTCGACAAGCTTGTTCAGGGCGTCTCCGGTAATGCCGCGGGTTTGCAGTTCGCGGCGGATTCCGCGGACTTCGCGGGCCTCGGTCGTCAGCACCGTGGCCAGATCACCCCCGGCCAGAACGAAGGCGGTCCGGGGAAACCGGCCATCGACGCCAGCGGTCAGGGCGGCGATAAATCCGCCCAGACTCGTTCCGCACAGTCCGATCCGCGAGGCATCAATATCGTCCCGCACGGCAAGAAATCTCGCCGTCTGGCGGACATCCTTGACGGCCTGACGCACGGAAGTGACCCAGAAATCCAGATGTTCGGCCGGGTTCTCATAGCGGCCCGGATCCTTTGAACGACGAGGTCCAAAGTGCGGCAGGGTCATAATCGCCGCATCGACGCCGCCCGATGCCAGCGAATGGGCGATTATCCGGGAGACCGCCATGGAGCCCTCGAGGATATCCAGCACGATCACGGCCGGGCGTTTGGCATTCGCCGCGGACATATAGTACTCACAATAGACGGTGTTGTTTTCCGGAACATCCGTCGTATCCGGCGAGGGGAACGACACGCGATAGACCTTGTACAGGTCATTGAGCGAGATAAACTCCATTCGATACGAGAATGCGGCCTGCGGAAAATCATAGGCCTTGAGCAGTTCGGTCTGCCGGGGGGATTTGCCCGCGGAAATCGTTTGCGCGGGACCCGCCGGTACGGAACCGGTGATATCGGGCAACTTCTGGACCGGCGCGGTGGCAACGGCCAGGGTCATCTGCTCCAATGGTTTGGATGGGGCGGGAACCTTCTCGACTCCCGCGGGAACTGAATCCGGAATCATCGCCAACAAGGCACGAAAATCAAACTCCACATACGGCTGGTAGCATGCGGCATACTTGGGCGTTTTCTCCGGAGAGACGGCGTTGGCAACCCATAGCTTCTGTTCCTTGGGCCCGAATAAGACCCGATGCAGGCAACTTTCCATCGCAACCGGCCGGTTCATCATATCGAGGGCATAATTCAGATCGATCTGGCCATGCTTGGCCTTGACCAGCTCGGCCAGTCGCTCGTACCTCTGATCGGCGCTCATCAACACCGCATCTTCCATCGGATGAGGTAATAGCGGATGGCTCTGGTTGGGTTTGATAATTTCACACTTTTCCGGCGTGCAGGCCAGGCCCCGGGCATCGGGGATCTTCGCATCGGAGATCACATAGTAATACTCGCAGGTCCGCGGCGTGTCGCGAAAGAGAGCCACTGCCTGATCCAGCGTCGCGGTCTCCTCAAAGCCCTTCCGCATCAGAAACGACATCGGCATGCCATCCCATTTTCCTTCGCCGCGGCCGCCCATCTCACCGAAGGCGACCTGTTTGTCATTCATGCCGGTTACGGAGCCAATAAAACCCACATAGCCGACAGTTACAAAGGCATTGAATCCCTTCGGCTTGGCGATAGTCAACAGGGCATAGTCCTGCAGACCGACTTCGGTCATGTAGTCGAGGATCCGGCCGTGATAGAGGGTGCCACCCTGAGTGGCTTTGCCAAACAGGGCGAATCCACTGCAGTGGAACAGCTCTGGGAAGATGTTGGCCAATTGCACATCCTTGATATCGATGCCCGCGCCGTCGGCCAGGCCCTGCATCTCCTCGAAGTACCGCTTGTCGATAAACTTCCCGGCCCGCTGTAGCGCACCTTCGAGGGACCCGTTGAATCCGCCGCCCCCTTTGATGCTCTCGGCGGCCTGCGCGACGAACAGGACGTGCTTGATGAATTTCTGGACTTGCGGTTTGAACAAGACCCCCTGCTGGTAACCCAGTTCATATGGGCTTCCCGCCAACAAAAGGATCTGCACGCCGCTTTGCTCCAGGATGGTCGCACGGTCGAATTGCCGAACAAGCTTTGGTTTTTCAACCGGCCGGATCTCGGCGGCAAGGATCGCCGCCGGAAGTCCCGATACGGCCCAGGCCAGCAGAAACAGGGTCAGCAAACGGCTGATCGAGGCGGGTCGTGTGAATGGGTGTGGACGGTTCATCGTCCCCTCCTTTCCTTCAAAAGGATTGGAATTCCGAAACTTCATTTCTTGTGCCCGAATCCCGTATTGACTCATACCAATTTTTGAGCGGTCGTGGACCACAGGGTCGTCGGCTCGGTCTTGATCATGTTGAGGATCTTCGAGGGTGTCTCGGGGTTGGCCGTCTTGGCCGACAGATACGCCGACTCAATGACCGCCATCGTATTCAAATCGGCGTCGCGATCCATGAACAAGGGGTATTCCTGGGGCTCCAGGATGTTCATCGCGACATTCTTGAATAGTTTGAATGTCCGTTCGGTCTCCGACGGCGGATAGTTTTTTTCCGAGAGGATTTTGCCGTCGTTGTCGCTGACGACAAAGCGGTTGTCGGAAGCGGTGACGATCGAACGATCCCCATGCAGGCGGATATACCGTTGCCAGGGACCGAAGGACCGGCTGGCCGTGAGGTTGCCGATCAAAGTATCAGAATATCGCAGAGTTAAAATGGCGGTATCTTCGGTAATCGACAGACGCTGTTGCTTGTCCGGAGCGCGATTGGTGTTGAGTGAATAGACCAGTTGGGGAACGCCAAAGATGGAGACAACCTGGTCGATCAAGTCGTAGTTGTTGTGCAGCAGCACGCCGCCGCCGGCCGCCTGCGGATCGCTGAGCCATCGCTGATTGGGCGCGTCAAAGGGCGGCGGAACATGACAAACTACGGAGATCAGGTGGAAGGATTCCGGTCCCTCGGCGGCGACATAATCCTTGAGGTCGCGAAAGGCCGGATCGAAACGCGTCGTGTCGGCAATGACGAATCGCACGGATTCCCGGCGGGCCAGTAAGGTCAATTCCGCCGTCAACTCGAAATTCATCGCCGGAGGCATCAGCTTGAGGATGTGGCACTTGTGCTTCATGGCCGTACGGACCTGTTCGGCACACAACAATAACGGCGCCGCAACGATCAGGGCTTCCAGGTCGTTTTGGACGACCATGACGCGGTAATCTTCGTAGGCCTGGCACTGGAACTTGGCGGCGATGCCCTTGCTCATTTCCGGATCGCCACCGCCCACGGCGACGATCTGATACAGGCCGGTCCGGTCGGCGATGTCGAGGATCTCGCGGCCGAACTCGTTGAGTCCCAGAATCCCGGTTTTGAGTTTTTTGTCCGACATACCCGGTCCTTGGGATGGTTTCGGATCAAAGGACGATGTTCTTGTTGTCGTCCTCGGTCTTGGCGCTCATGGCATAGTTCTTGTCTTGCCGAGCATGATTGACGCGAAGTTTCTGCATATACAGGTTGAAGGCGTCTTCGGCGTCGAGGCCCACGCACTGGGCCAGACTGATCCAGAAGAACAGCATGTCAATGACCTCCACGCGGGCGTTCTGCAGGTCGTTGATCTCGAAACGGCGGCCTTCCTTGGCCTCTTTGCACCAGTGTTTCCAGAAGGTACAGTCCCGCAATTCTTCCAGCTCGTTGCTCATCGCGGCGATGTAGTTGTTCAACCACACACCGGCCTGCTTGGGGTCAAAATTGGCCCGCAGGGCCTTGGCATCAAAACCCGTCCGCTGGTTCAGTTCGGCCTGTTTATCAAACAATTCCTTGAACATGGATGGCTTTCCTTCGGCTTAGACGATCGGCCGGACAAAGGTATCGGGCAGGGGAAAGGCCCGGCAAAACTCGGTCACTTCCTGGCGGACCTTCCGGATCATCGTTTCGTCTTCGACATGGTTGGTTACACGATTGATGTATTCGGCAATCTGGTCCATCTGCGGCTCTTTCATTCCGCGGCTGGTGACGGCCGGAGTGCCGATCCGCAGTCCGCTAGGATTGAAGGGCTTGGCCGGATCGTTGGGGATCGTGTTGTAGTTGCCGACCAACCCAGCACGGTCCAGGGCCTGCGAAAGCTTCTTGCCGAGCATATTTTTGTTGCGGAGGTCAATGAGGATCAGGTGGTTTTCCGTCCCGCCGGAAACAAGCGTAAACCCATACTCCATAAGCTTTTGCGCCAATCGCTTGGCGTTTTTGACGATCTGCTTGGCATATTCGGCAAACTCGGGCGTCGATGCCTCGGCCAGGGCAACGGCGATGCCGCTGATGGTGTGCATGTGCGGCCCGCCCTGCATTCCGGGAAAGAC
>PMBP01000265.1:5332-5643 GCA_003152975.1 Phycisphaerales bacterium
ATCAGGCCGGCAATGTGGGCCATATCGCACATGTGGATCGCGCCAACCCGTTGGGCGATATCGGCGAAGGCCTTAAAGTCGATGATCCTCGGATAGGCCGTCGCGCCGGAAACGATGACCTTGGGCTTGTTCTGCTTGGCCAGATCTTCGATCCGGTTGTAATCCAGCCGGCCTGTGGCAGGGTCGAGTTCATATTGGACCGAACGGAAGAACCGGCCGGTCACGGAAACCTTCCATCCATGGGTCAGGTGGCCGCCATAGGGCAAGGCCAACCCCATGATCGTATCGCCCGGTTCGACAAAAGCGGTATA
>PMBP01000163.1 GCA_003152975.1 Phycisphaerales bacterium
CTGGAGAACCTCAACGCCCTGTTCATCACCGAGGGGCTGCCGCAAAGTCAGCGATTGGCCAAACTGAATCGCATCGCCATCCAGCAGATGCGGCTGCTGACCGAGGCCCCACAAATCAAGCGGCTGGAACGGGGGAAACCGTAACGCGGAGAACTCCTGCCATAGCGCGGTGATAAATGAATTCCATTATGAAACATCAAGCCATTGGGGTACGGATTCTGTGGTCGCAATTTGCGACCTCAAGTTAGTGTGGCCGGGGATTATTCCCACAAGAATGGCTAAGAAACCAAAGTAAATCAATTCAGACAGGATTGACAGGATGAACAAGATTCTACCTGATGCATAACCGAGGCCAAAGCATAATCAACAGGAAATGGACCATCGCGATTCTTATCGTGCTCGGATTGGCCGTGGTTGGCCTTGGAATCTGGAAGTACCCCCGGCCGCCGTCGGGGCCGATTTCGGTTGAGGGAGAAGTGTACTATTTTTCAGGTCCATCCGGCAACATTAGGGGGATTGGACCGGTGAAGATTCATCTGGGGAAAGAAGATGCCGAGTTGTTTTGGGATGTAATAGAGGATGGGTCGCCTGCAACAAATCGACGGGACCGAATGTTTGCCAATTTTCGAGTTCATATTGAGAAAGGTGGCCCCGTAGAGGGCTCCCTGGCCGTATCCGGTATTGCACGATATGACTATCGACCCGTATTGACACGCTATGGATTCGATGATGCGCCGAGGCATGTCGTATATGTTGACATGACCGCCCTCAAAAAGTTTATGCGACCTTTCTATGATAAATATGTCAAGCAGAACGGCATTAAGGTTGACGGCTATTGGCCGACCGACAATCCGCCTCCATCGGCGAAATGAGGAAGGAGAGATGAAACGCGGGATGAATACGACTGTGGCGGGGATTCAACGGGAGCTGAGACAACTGGGCAACGCCGAGATTGCGCGGCATTCGTTGCGATTTTTCCAGACGGGCCCGGGTCAGTATGGAGTGGGCGATCGATTTTTGGGGATTCGCGTACCGGCCCTGCGAGTGGTTGCCAAGAAGTATCGGGGAATCTCATTCGAAGATGTGTCAGAGTTGCTGCGGTCCGGGTTCCATGAGGAACGCTTGACAGCGCTATTTATCTTAGTGCGGCGGTATCAAAAGCCCTTGGGTTCCGGCGACCGAGACGCCATCTATCGGCTGTATCTCGACAGCACGCGGTGGATCAACAACTGGGACCTGGTGGATTGTTCGGCCGAACACATCGTCGGGGCTCATCTGTGCCAGCGCAACAAGCGGCCGCTCTATAAGCTGGCCGGCTCGGAGAGCTTGTGGGAGCGGCGGATCGCGATGATGGCCACCGGTGGGTACATCAAACAGCGCCAGTTCGACGACGCCCTGCGGATCGCGGAAATCCTGCTGCCCGACCCCGAGGACCTGATCCACAAGGCCGTCGGCTGGATGCTGAGAGAGATCGGCAAACGGGACATCGAGACCGAGGAGCACTTCCTCAAGTGCCATTACCGGAACATGCCGCGGACCATGCTGCGATACGCCATTGAAAAGTTCCCCGAGCAAAAGCGGCAACGGTACCTCCAGGGGATGATCCGTGACTCGTAATCCCTACAGATTTTTTTTCCTCGCGGCCGTCATTCTGCTTGCAGGTTTTGGAATCGCCCTGTGGCAATGGACCTCCCTCCATCCCGGATGGATTTACCTGATCGCCGTCAGCGTGATCACCTTTCTGTTTTACGGCTATGATAAATACCAAGCCAGACAGAACGGGACTCGGATTCCCGAGCTTGTGCTTCATCTCCTGGCCCTGGCAGGCGGAACAATCGGGGCCTTCCTGGGACAGATCCTTTTTCGCCACAAGACCCGGAAATGGCAGTTTCAGCTTGTGTTCATTCTGATTGTCCTTGTGCAGATCGGCCTGATCGCATGGTGGTGGACAAAGGATTGACCCCGGCATCGTCTCCGACCGGATCACGGCTCCAGCGTAAAAGTCAGGATCTCGCCAAACGCCGCGCGGTTCCGGGCATTCATTCGAAGCTGGACCTGGGTCTTCTGCCGGATCGTCTTGGCCAGTTCGAACGAACCGAATTCGGCGTCGCCCAGATACGGCGTGTCGGAGACGATGGGGACCTCGATCTTCAGTTGGGAGGTTTCGGTGGAGGCCAGAAACACCATCCCATCGCGTAAGGGCACGGCCTTCGGCGACACCCACATCGCCTCCTGTAGGTTGCCGACGGAAGCGGCCGCCATAACCGGCTTGTCGGGAGTCACTTTGACCGTATCTCCGTTGTGAATATCGACCCACCGGCCCTGCGAATCCTGAACCCGGAAGAAATTAAATTCGGCGTTGAGAAACTGGGGGGGATTGTGCCCGTTGCAGGGCGTATTGCCCACGGCCGTCAGCGGGGTATCCACCGAGGTCGTGCCCGAGCCGCGGGATCGGACGACCAGCATCTTCCCTTGTGCCGCGGCCGCCGCGTACGCATTCCGCCCGCTGTTGAAGGCCATGTACCAGTATCCCCCGGCGTTGGCGTCACGATCGGCAACAAAAGGAACCTCGGCGGCCGGAAGCGTCCGGGCCGCCCGGATCTTCGGGGCGTATTGGACCAGGGCCGTCGCGGCCGGCCGAAGCGATCGATCGGGATTGAGAATCCCAAAATCGCTTTTCTCGTCGGTTCGGTAACCGCCCGGCCACCACCAGGGAATCGTTCCGTCCGCCCCGGACTGAAGAACCATCCGGTAGAACATATCCTGATAGCGGCCTTGTGCGACAATGCTGTCCGGGTTGGGGCTGACGGTAACCGGATTCCAGACGGTACTGCCGAACTCCGCCCAGATGACCGGCTTGCCGCCGGTGGTGTAGGTGACATAGCGGGTAATGAATCCGGCGGAGTTGTAACCATCCTCGGAATTGGGAATCGCATAGCCCTCGGGACAGATAAAGTCGATATGCTTGACCTCGGCCGTGAGGGCAAAATCGTGAGGGAAAGTATTGCCCTGTCGGAAGCTGAGGAGTTGACGCGGCACGATCGTGCGAAGCCGCCGGGTCGCGTCGTTCCATTTTCGGCTCATCAGGTCATCCATGAATCGCCGATACGCGGCGACCATAATCCGCCAGTTACCATCCTGGGAAAGCTGCTGATCGGAGGGCGATGTGGCTTGCTCGCCATTTCGTTGAACGGAAAACCGCCAGTCCTTTTCCGCGTTCTCGATCGAACCATATTGCCGGACAATCCAATCCTGCCAATCGGGGTCCCATCGCGGCCGTCCTTCCTTGTTGAAGACGGAGTTGCCCGGCTCCCAGATGATGTCGTACGCGAAGATCATCGGATTCTGATCGAGCCGTCCGGCCTGGATGAGGTCGCGGACCTGCTTTTCGTTAAATGCTAATGGCGAGGCGCCCTCCACGAAGCCATTGACGCGGATATCATGATCCCGGCAGCGGCCCAGAAAATCCAGCAGATTCGTAAGGTGCTCCGGCAGACCCAGATGAATGCTGACCAGATTAATGCCCATGCCCTCCATCTGCGTCAGGTCCTCTTCGATTTCAGCGGGGTCATATTTTCCCGGGGCCAGCCAGTGTAGCCAATACATATAGTCCTTCGCTTCGATCCCCGCAACCGAGGTCGGCCAGTAGTTGACCCCGACGGGATACCACGGCTTGCCTTTCAGGATAAACTCTCCCTTCTGGACCTTGATAAATTCATCCGGCACCGGCTTTTCCTCCGCAAGGATGGTCATCTCGTGACCGATCTGATCGACCACGCGGTTGCCGTCGAGCAGTTCGGCCGTAACCCAATACAACGCCGCGTCGAATCGCTCCGGCTTCCATTCAAATCGCGCTGTAGTTTCGGCCTCCGAAAAAGTTTTTGTCGATGAAAATACGGCCGACACTGAACTCGAACTCGATATTGGCCGAACCGTCATGCGGACCGTCGCGTTCGGGTTGTGTCCGGCCGCCTTGAATAACTCCGCACCCAACACAACCGCCTGTCCCTGTCGATAGCTCATCTGCTCCGATCCGGCCCGGAGCAGCAGCGGCCCGGTCGTCATTCGCCGGGCAATCCCAACGACCGCCGAGACTACCGACGGATGCGCCGTCAGCTTCGGATCGTTGATCCCGACCGTCGCCACCATCGCCCCTTTGCCTGGTTCGCTGTTGCACAGTAGCATCGAAATCACATCCCCCCTCGGCCTCGATTGCCCATCGACCGCCGTCGCCAGCGGAATGTATCGCCACTTGATGTCGCCGGAAAATCCCACCCCCGAAAACCGCCGGCATGGGGCCACCGCCGCGGCCGTACCCGGCAGCGAAAAATCCTGCGGCAAAATATTTTGCCCCACCGCCACCCGGACCGCTGCGATATCCGAAAGCCCATACACCTTGTATTGCGGGCTGACGGTCTCGATGATCGGCAACGAAGCCCCGCCGCCGAAGTCGGCGCCCTCGACAGGGTTTGGCGCGGTGCCGACATCATCCAGAAAAAGAGCATGCGAACCGGGGCTCACCGCCGGCGTGTGCGACTGGCTGACGCCGAAGTGGATGGCTGCGACATTCTGCGGGTTGAGGTGGTCGCCGCCAGAACCCCGCGACCCCTTCGTCGGCGAATCCGGCCAATAGCGAAAATCGGATAGCGGAAGAACCACGGATTGCCACTGGGTCGAAAGCGGCGCCGTCGCCATCCAGCGGGAACCGTCCTTTTCCGTCAACTCGATGGCCATCTGGGTCGTGCGGCTGTCGCCTCGGACCTTCAGGCACAGCAGGGAATGGCCGGCCCCAAATAGCCCTTCGGCCTTGGGCAAAAGCCAGAAATCCCACTGCGTCAGCCGCGGAATCTGAATGGCCGCACACGCCCCGCCGGAGGCCAGAGGGTCCTTGATGATTCGGATTTGCCCCGGCGCTTTGCCGTCATTGGTGGAACGGGTCCATCCGGCCAGTTCGGTTTCGTTGTTGAAGGGAAACTTGATCACGGCCGGCCGGACCTGCTGGATCTCTCGGCGAACCGATGCGGGCGTTACCCATCGGCCCTGGAAGTTTACGGCCGACTCCGTAAACGCCGGGCCGCCGATGACGATCAGCCGACCGCCGGATTGAAGATAACTCCCAAGAGACCCGAGGGCCGCCTGCGGATAATAGCGGGCATTCGGGATGATATATATTGGATATCGGCCCGGCGCCAGAACCGCCGAATCTCCGGCCTGTTCGGGCGTAATCGATTGAACATTCAACCCGGCCGTCTTCAGCCCCGACAGCAATGAATCAAGATCCTTTGTATCCGTATTTGGCCATGGGGCGACCAGAACGGCGATCGAACCGGCCGCCTTGGTGTCGGCGGCGCCGGATACGGCGCTGGCCGAAATCAGCAGGCCCGGAAGGAATGTGACAATGCAGATTATCGACGCACAGGGTATCAATCGTTTCATCGGCCGTTTCCTTCCATAGATGGATTTTCCAACGCGCAAGTGAAGGATACCGGCAAGCCATGTTTTGTCAAGTTCCGGTTCGGTCCGAATACGGCCTCTGCGCAGCCCCGCAGGGGAAAATTATCCCTTGTAGAGTGCAGGGTCCACGGCTTTTACGGCGACGACCGCAGGTGCAGCAACCATTGCTCGGCGAATTGGACCAGATCGTAGAGATCGATGATTCCGTCCGGAGGATACGCCACATCGCAGGCCGGATTCCAGTTCCCATCGCCGGTCTCGCTCAGCCACGCATCCGAGAACGCGGCCAGATCGCGCAGATCCACTGAGGCATTGGCATCGACATCGGCCACGGCGATTCCCGGCCGGCCGGGCGTCGGCAAGGTCACCAGCCATGCGGCCGGGTCATTGCCGTATAAAAGTGCCGGCCTCCGCTGAAGGATTTCCACGCCGCCGTCCGAAATTACCGGCCAGGGCCCTTGACCAAAATAGATCACCTCATCCACGAGGATCCACGACACGCCCGCCCCCAGCACATCGGGTTCCTGCGGCCTCTCCAGTGAAATCGTTCCACCGGCATCGGGCAACTGTCCGCTCCAGGGGCCGACGATATCGACTCCCGGCGTCAGAACCGGGGCATTGTAGAGAATTCGAAACGCAGCCAGACAACTCGGGCAGGCCGCCGGGTCAAACCCCACCACCAACATCCGGCCGTGCGCCGCAATAGCCGTCCCGGTCGGGAATGTGAAACTGACCGAATCACTCAGACGCCAGGCCCCGGCCGTGGTCGCCAGCACGATCGGCGACTCCGTCGGATTGTACAACTCCAGGTATTCGAACTCCGCGGCGGCCCCCTGCGGCTTGTATTGAATCTCGCTGACCACGATGTCGGCCACCGGATTAGCGTTAGGCAAGTCACGCGAGGCAAGCAGGCGATACCACCCGTCGCTGCCGTCCGGGAAGCGGCCCAGCGAAATAAAATTCTCCTGGCCCTTGAACCGAACGCTGTCCACGATCCGGTCCTGGCCGTTGCCCGGCAGGTACGAGAGGACGACTTGTTCGCCCGCTTTGTCCAGGCCGAATCCCGTCGTGATCGGATTGTGGAAGCCGGTAATCTCGTCGAAGCTCACGCGGCCGTGCGGCTCGATCCGGATCGACGGCAAGGCCCACTTCCGCAATTGTCCGACATTATCGCTCAGGAACCAACTGTTCCCAAGCTCCACCGCCGTCTCCCCCGCGTTGTACAGCTCGATCCAGTCGTTGGAGTCGTACGGCGGCGATGCGAAATCCGTATGCGCCAGGATCTCATTGATCACCACTCCCTTCGTCGGAAACGGATCGTCGCGACCGGGAGAGCCGTGGATGTAAGTGCTCGCCCGCCAGTTGCCGCCGTAATCCAGCGAGCCAGTCGCCTCGCCCGCGATCGCGGTTTCCAGCGGCACCAGCGAATGGCCCCCCGCCTGCGGGGCCAACGGCCAGCCGCGGCGGTTGTCGTAAGTGAACGAAAGGACCTCGCTGCCCAACGCCGCACGAATCTGCAGCAGGTCCCCGTCGTTATTGAGCGACCCTGTGTACGGCCCCACCACCGGTATCGCCGAGCCGTATCGGCCTTTGAATGTCTGCGGGTTTTTCGCGACGACGACGAACGCCCCCGGCTGCAGCGAAAGCGTCCCGCTGGTCGCGAAAGCGAATTGTATCCCGCCCGAAATCGTCACTTGCGACAGGTCCAGCACCGTCGCGCCGGTATTGTGAAGCTCGATGAACTCGTAGTCCTTGCCGCCCGCCGGATCGTACATCAACTCGGTCACCCGCAGGAACTGCCGCAGCGGGCGATTCTCGGAGGTGCAGGTCACCGTGATGCTATCGGTCCCGACAAGAGTACCGTGGAAGTCCCGCGCCTCCAGCGTCAGCGCGTTGTCCCCGAATTCCAGCGGAAGAGCCGTCGTCCAGGTGCCCAGGCCCGTCCAGCGAATCGCCAGCGGCTCTGTATAACCGGCAATGTACATCCGATACACATTGATCCATCCGCTGCCCGCCAGGGTGACCGAATCGGTATCGACGGTAAACGGGGTGCCGTTGTGGGTCGTGATCGCAAACGGAACCTCCGCCGGGAGCTGGCTGAGCACATAGTCGCGCCGCTGCTGGACCCACGACAGGATTTCCGCGCTGACATCCTGCCCGGCCGCGGCGGCATAGGGCCCCACCCAGTCGGACAGGTACTCGGTGTTGAAGCAGGTCTGGATGATATCGTACAGGTGCCCGTAAAACGACCGCTTCCACGGATCCAGCGCGATGGCCTTCTGCACATTGCTGCCCCCGCCGAAGATCGAAGAGTTTGTAGACTGGAAAAAGGCAAAATCCAGGTCCCACGGCATCGCCAGAACCCGCTGATCCTCCGGCCGGACATAGAACATGATGTTGTGGTTGAGGCCCTGGTTGTAGGTGTCGCCCACGCCGCCCAGCGACTCGAACGCGAAGACCCGCATCCACTGGTCCACGTCGATCTCCCGGTCGATCCGATCCGCGAAGGCGGTCCCGTCCTGGCTGAACGCCTTGGCCATCGAGATCACGCGGTCATAGTCGTCGTTGGCCCGGTTGTTCTTGATCAGGTAGTTCCAGCGATACCCTTCCTTGTTGTCGCCCATGTCCCACAGATCGACCTGCAACACCGAACTCGGCGGCAGCTTGAGACTCTGCGGGTCTCCATCGACGGTGCTCTGCGAAAAATAGATGGGTTCGAACTCGTACAAAGTCCCGTTGGTCCCGTTGACGAACTGCGATCCCAGGTACTCGTCGTCATAACGCGACATCATCGCCTGCGCCGACCCGTTCATGTCCGCGCGCGGCGCCATCAGGTAGATGACATCGTCGTACATGCCGGGAATACCTCCGGCCCGGTTACCGACATGCTTGACGATCAGCTCGCGCTGGCTGGCCCCGACCCCGCCCGGCCCGCCGTTGCGATCGACCGAGATGGTGTCATGGACCCCGCGGAAATACTGGTCGGGGCGAAACCGGATATTGAAGCCGCCGTTGGCTGGGCTTCGTCCGTACCCGCTGCCCTTGATATGGAGACTGACATCGTAATACACTTCCGTCTCGTTATCGATCACGGTCGCGGGCATCCGATGATTGCTCATCAGATTCGTCGGCTCGAAAAGAAACGCCGTATCGGCCGCCGTCATCAGTACGCGAAGGTTGTGCGCCCCCGCCCGCGCCAGCCCATCGTCCACCTTGCACAGGCACCGCGAATCCGGCCCCGCCGCCGGCCAGGTCGTCACCGCCCCGAGGGAATCCTGCCCCTGCACATAAAACTGCACCAGCGTCCCCGCCGCCAGCGGCCCGATCGAGGCCTGATACCGCTCTGCGCCTTGCGGCGTCATGGCGGTCGTCGCAAAGGCCCCGCCATTCTGCGACCAATACAAAGTCATGCCCGCCACGCCGTCCGGATCTTCCGCCCGTACCGAAATCGTGATCGGTTCACTGTCGCCCGGAACCGGCGGAGTGTGCCGCAACTCCGAAATCGTCGGCCCGCCGTTCGCCGCGTACCGCGAATTCCGCCGCCCCGGAGTCCCGACAACCGCCGGCACCGCCAGTGCCGTGGTCCTGGGGCAGCGATTGAAATACAGCCGCGTGTTCAACTGGTTGGATCCGCCCAGCCACTTGGCCCGGAAGGAAATTTCGTAGGTCTTGCCGTTGATGATCGACCGCCCCCCCGCCAGCGTCGTCTCGATGTGGTTGTGCATGTGTTCGGTGGCCCCGCTCGACCGGACATGCAGAACAGGATTGGCCAAATTCGACGGGTCGGGCACGACCTCGCAAAAGGCGTGGTTGCCCAGCGCTCGCCAGGTGTTCATCCCGTTTTGGAAGAACCCGTTCTGAATCATCGAAACGGGCGTCCCGTCCGGGTCTTCCACCACGCGAATGTCGTCGATCAGAAATTCGCCGGCGTCCAGCAATCCAAAGATAAACTCATTCCAGAGTGTCGGCTCATTCCCCCCCGGCGTGGGATTGGCGACCGCTCGATAGGAGTAATTCTTCCACGCACTCCGCGCCGTCTCGTCGCTGTCCGCCCAGGCCGAGGCCCGCGCGTTGTCGGCCCGCGGATCACGCAGCTCCAGCGAGGATCCGCCCGCGTCGGCATACGACGGCCAATACCCCCGGTCGAAATAGTGCACCGCATCGGCCTCGTTCCCCGTCGGATCCAGCAAGGTGACCTGATCGTTTTTGTCCGACAATACCCCCGTAAAGTCCCCCACAATGGCGATATCCGGATACGCCGCCCGCAGCGACGCGCTTTGCCCCGTCACCACCAGATAATGGTCCGGCTCCACGATCGTCAGGTCCGGGAAATTGTACGAGGCCCCACCCCGCAGCTTCCATCCGCCCAGATCGACCGCATGGCCGCTCCGGTTGTACAGCTCGATCCACTCCTGCGGCGACTCATGGAACGGAACATACGGCTGGATCTGCTTACGGACCTGCAGCTCAGGCAGGATCAGCATGTCCGTGCTGCCCGTGGACCAGTTCAATCCGTGGATCGCCAGGATGTTACGGCCGGCGCGAAGGTGGTCCTTGTAGGTCGTAATGTCGAAGGTCCTGAAGACGACGGCGTCCGAATCCGCATAGCTGCTGGTCGAATGGGAATCCCAGGTCAACGGATCGGTGTTGCCGTCCCGGCCCGGCGCAAAGTAGTGGGCCACCTCCTCGCCGTTGAGGTACGCGACGAATCCGTCGTCGAACTTCATCAGCAGAATCAGCGTCTCCACCGTCGCGGGGTCGGCGAGCTGGAAGGGAATCCGGATATATACGGAATTGTTGACATTGTACATCTGCGACAGGACGCTGGTCTTGATCAGGTCCTTGTAATTCTCCGGCGTCGTTTCATACCCCACGCCCGTCGTTTTACCCGCACCCTGAATCCAGGCCGAATCGTTAAAGGGCTCGTTGCCGCCCGTCCAGGTCAGGCCCAGATTGCCGTTTTTCGGAACCAGCGTAATCGCGGGCGCAAAGGAGGCGATCAGAACCGAGGTCTCGACCTGGGCCTGCGATTCGGGAACAGGCCGATCATGATACATAATCTCATTAATGACGATCTCATCGTGAAACGCGAACTGATTGACCGAGCCGAAAGTGGCCGTATCGGTGTACGCCCATCGCCCCGTTCCGTCGGAAGATTTCGCCTGGTGGGAACTTTTGACCACGGCCGCATCCACGACCGTATCCCGCCCCGGCGTGTACAAAAAGAGCTTGTCCCCGTCGGCCGGATGAAATCCCAGCGCCGTCTCGTCAAATGCCCGGTACTGCCCCGATGCCAGCGTCAAAGCGGGCAACACAAATTCCCCAGTGACCGTCCCCTTGCAGGCCAAAACCAGGCCCTCCAGCTCGACCGATGCCGCGCCGGTGTTCTGCAGCTCGACGCCAAATGGAACCTCGGAAGTTGAGCTCAGTTCGGTGATGGCGATCGAGGGCGGCGGATTGTCGGCGATCGGCGTTTCCACCGCCGTCAGATTCATCGCATAGAAGGCGTTCAATCCGCCTGCGGCCCGATGGACTTCCACGGCCAGCGTGTTTTGCCCATCGACTAAATGCGTCGCATCGATGACCACCGGTCCCGATGATTGGATGTCCGCAATATCCGTCAAGGCCGCCGTGTTATAGCTGATGACTCCGCCGGGCATGTTGACCGACGATGCCTTAATGCCGTTCAGATAGAATACGGCCCCGTCGCCGATCATCCAATCGGCCTCCAGTCGGGTAACCGCCGTCGGATCCGGATGATAGTTGAAGGTCGTTCGGAAATAATAGGCGTTTTTGCCCGCCGCAAGTTGGGTCTGTCCCGGCGTCGGCACGGCCGTTCCGCCGATCTTGACCCGCAGGGCCGAGGGATTGTCACCCGGCCCTTCGTTGGTCCAGACAAAGTCGAGCGTGTTCAGTCCCGCGACAAAGCCCGAGTTGATCGCAAACGGGCCGTTCCATCCGGCAAAACCGGAAGTGGCAATGCCCGTGCTGATTCCATTGATACGAATGTCGTTGAGCGTGTTATCCACGGCCAGCAAAAAGGTCAGCGTGGCCGTTTGAGCATCGTACCCGCTAAGGTCAAACTGGGTCCGGAATGTGAATTGCCCAGCCGGCTGGTTGTCCGTACCCTGAGCGGTAAATCCGATCCACCGCGATTCGGCGTCGTTGCTCAGCCACGCCGGATGGTTCTGCATGACCAGCAACGGAAGGCCGGTCGCCGTGTTGATATAATGAGGGTCATTTTGCCCTACCGCGATCGGATTGCCGTCGTCACCGATCCCCGTGCTGAAAAGCGTCGAGATCGGAGCCGACTGGCTATAGGCGGGCTTGCTCCCAACCCAAAAACCCGCCGGTCCCGTATTCCAGGTCCCATCTGCGAAGGTCGCCGTATTCCAAGCCGCTCCCGGATACCCCTGATCAAAATACCGCCAGGAGTCGAAGGTCTCGATCAGGGTTGTTCGTTGGATCTCGCCGGGCAACGGAAAGTTCACACGCCCCGGCGTGCCGCCGATCTGCCGGCTCCAGGTCCAGTTCGTCGGCGCTGGTCCCGCCAGGGCCGGATTGATCTTCGCCAGTGACACGCCCGAACCGTCGGGCGCCGCCGGCCAATCGCCGCCGTCGCGGTAATCGATCTCGTCCATGATCCGGCCGCTGTTGTTTTGCAGCCGCAATCGCTCTCCGGAATTGGCCAGCCGCCCCACATAGGGACCATACACCGTGGCCAGGCCCGTCGCCGCCTGAAGATCGGCCGGCGAAACGGAAACGATCAGATACCCTTCCGCGGGGATGACCGTCCCGATGGGAAACGAATAGGCGACGCCGTCGGAAATCGACCAGCCCGACAGATCGACGGGGACGACGAGTTGATTGTGTAACTCAACCCATTCCATCCGGTCCTCATCCCCGGCCGGATGGTACTGAATCTCGTTGAACACCACCGCGCTGTCCGACGCCATGAGCGTCGCCGTTAAAGACAAAATCATCACAAGACGATACACAATGTGCATAGTAACCCCACCCATACCACAGATTGTCGTCAGTGGTCTGCCATGACCGTTAATGGAGAGAAAAGGGGCCATGCGGTTTGTCCGCATAGCCCCTTCCTCGATCCAATCATCAAAACCGATACAACCCCTCAATTGCAGAGGTTATTTGCCCCAATCCTGGGAGAGAATTGAGAAATCTTCGAGATCCACGCGGCCGCTGCGATTGATATCCGCGGGTAGATCGGCCGTTAACCACGAACCCGACAGGACCATCAGGTCGGCCAGATTCACGCTGCCATCTCCGTTCAAATCGCCCAGCGGCGGCAACTTGGCAACCAATGCCTGGATCTGATCGGGCTGCAGAATGTCGGCCCAGATCGTGAACTGGTCGATGTCGCCCGCCAGGTGCATCCAATCGGCGGTCGATTGACCGTCAACCAGCCACTGTTTGTCGGTGCCGAAGGCGCTCCACGCGTTGACATACTCGCCGGCGAAATCGTCCGTCGTTCCGTAGGAAACGCCGTCCACAAACAGTTCAACCAGTCCGAACTTCGAACGCGTCACGGCAAAATGGTGCCATAGGCCGTCATCGACCTTCCGACCGGTGATCCGACGCAGACTGCCGAAAGTATAGGAAATGAACCGGAAATGTCCCGGAACGCTGTCGGCCCCGTCATACCCCACGCACACGGCAAGAATCCCCGGACTCCGCATCGTGAAGATCGGCCCGTTGCTGTCGGTGGTCTTGAAATAGCCCGACATTGAGAAGGCAAATCCCGCCGGCGCCGTCAGGGGGGTGGTGTCCGGCAGATTGACATAATCATCCACGCCGTCAAATTTCAGGGCCGTGTTCTGGACGCCCTTGGGCCAGGTGCTGGGACTGTTCGGATCGTCGAAATTCGTCAGCGTTCCATTGAGGCCCATGAAGGTTTCCTTGACCGTCGTGCCCGTGGCGTCGTCAAACTTCCACTCGGCCAGGGTTGTGGCCGCCTTGACGGATTTCGTAAAGAAGTTCCAGACCGGGCCGGTGACAATGACCTGATCGTTCCGGACGGCCTTGACGGTCCAGTAGTACTGCGTATCCGGCTCAAGACCGGCGGGNNCGTCAAACCCTTGGCGTCAATCAGAGTAGTCGCCATCGTCGGATCGGTGCCGAGCAGGACATTCCAGGTTACGCCCTGTGCCGCGCCGACCGGATCGGGAATCCAGCTCAACTCGACAGCCGTTCCCACGGTGGCCCGGGGCGCCGGTGTGGGCGTCAGGTCGAACGGAATGGCAACTTCATTCGAGAACGCGTAGTGATGGAACGAGTCGGGGGTGTTAAACGCGTCAAAGGAAAAACTCAGCGTATCCGTCGTGGCCGTGTACTTGTACTTGATGAGCTGACCATTGCCGGAACCGGCACCGTTCTCGTCAACCCGCCATGGATTGCCCGGGTTGTCGCTGGCGGTCAGATCGACCCTACGACCACCCACGCCATCGACGACCGGTCCGCCGAAGCCGACGGTGTAGAAGGTCGTCACATACTTGGTTCCGATCGTCAGGCCTGTCAGCGTCAAGACAGGGTGGTTGAGGTCTTCGTCACCATAGAAGAAATTCGTCACCAGGTTCGCGCAGACGCCCGTGACATTGACGCCAAACCCGGTAAACCCATTCGGCGCCACGGTCAGGGTCCAGTTCACGCCGGCATGGTTGGTATCATTCTCGAAGTTAACGCCATTGCCGGCATTGAAGGCCGCCCCGTCCGCTCCGGCGCCGTTGAACTTGCCGGTATGCGTGTAGGTCTTGTTGGTCCCGATGCCCGAATCGGAGTCACCGGTCCAGTTCTGAACGCTGAAATGTCCGACGGTCCCGGCAACGGTGACAAAGCTCCAGGTCGGGCTGGTATAGACGACCGTGCCGCCCACAACCGTTTCGACCTTCCAATAATACTGGTTTTCATAGTCGAGCGGTTCGGTCGGCTTGAACTCGGTCGTGGTCAGGCCGGTCGCCCCGTCGATGCTGCTGGAGAGATCCGGACTGTTACCCAGATAGACATTGTAGGTGGCGTTGGCGTAACGATTAAACGGAACGCCCCAACTCAGCGTCACATCCAGGTCGGCCTTGGCGCCGTTGACTGGTTTTGGATTTAACCGATACGGAATAACATTAACCATCTCGTCGATCTGGCTTTGCTTCAGTGCGCCATTCCAGATCGTGGTGGTGTCGATGCTGCCATTCAGGAATCGCCGCGTTTCGCCGCTCAGACCTGCGTCGATCCAGCGAATATCGGCGCCGAGAGCCCGCCAGTCCACATTGTATTCGACAAGATTGTCGTTGAGAGATCCGGCAAACACGCCGTTGAAGAACATCGAGACGGTGCCGTCAGTAGCGCGAGTCAGCGCGACATGATTCCAGCCGCCATCCGAAACCTCGGGGCCGGTCATCCGGAACAAAGTTCCGGGTGTGTCTCGCGAGATGAAACGAAGCTTGCCCGGATTGGAATCGGCCCCGTCAAAACCGACCGCCACACACAAAATCGGATTATCGAGGGTCGAATGACGAAACGCAAAAAT
>PMBP01000192.1 GCA_003152975.1 Phycisphaerales bacterium
AATCGACTTGAACGAAAGATATCTGCGGTTCCTTCAAACCATCGTACAATATCGGGGTATTGAAGAATCTCGGCATTGGCTCAAAGTCGGGTTGAATCTTAAACAAACGAGAGATGCACAACGTATTTTCGGTATGGAAGAAGAATCTGTTCAAGATCAAGTATCATTTGAGCGGTGGTTTTCAGAGCGACTTGAGGATTGGAAGGTTATCGAAAATGAAAGATAATTCTATAATATCCCGACGATCGTCGTCTTCAAGAATATTGCGAATTGTTTTTATCGCGGCAATCCTGGTTTTTTTCTTCTTTCAGGTCTATGCCCTGATTGTCCATCGCAGAGGGGACTCCCGCTTGCCGGAAAAGTTCGGCAATTTCCACGCTAACTGTGAGGCGATGAAATCGGCCCCGGCCAAAGAGGAGTTCTCCTTCGCCGTTGCCGGCGACACTAACAGCACCGGTACCTTCGAGCGGCTCTCCAAAATGCTCCGCAAGATGCCGCTGGATTTCCTCGTCCTCGTCGGCGACGCCTCCTTCGGCCCAACCCCGGACGAGCATCGATTGCTCCGGGCCGAATGGGCCAAAGAACTCAGGATGCCGTTTCCGACTTTCTATGCCGTCGGCAATCGCGATGTCGGACCCGAATTCCCCATCGAACGCTTCGAGAAATCCTACGGCCCCGGCAACTTCAGCTTCGAATACCAGAATTGCCTGTTCATCGTCCTGCGGATGCTCGATGAATCGTATTCCAACGCCGACTCGCTGGAGTTTCTGCGGAAGTTTCGTGCCGAACCCCTTGATAAGTACCGCCGGCGGTTCGTCTTTGTCCATATTCCCCCGCCGGTTACTCCTGTTTATAAAACCCGGGCGGTCCCCGAAGGCGATGAACTGGTCGCCCTCTTTGACGAACTCAAAATCGACACCGTCTTCTCCGGCCACTACCACGCCTACGGCCGCGTCCGGCGGGGGGCCACCAACTATATCATCACCGGCGGTGGCGGCGACAAATTGAGCAAAGTTCCTCCCGGCCAGTTTCACCATGCCCTGGTTGTCCGAGTCTCGCCCGATTCGGTCGAAGAGCAACTGATCTCCGTTCCCGAGACCAACGAGATCGAAGACCGCCTGGAGAAATACGCCATCACCGAATGGTGGCCGATAATGCGGGATCATCCCATCGGTGCGGTTACTGCCGATGGTTTGGGGTTGATCGTGCTCATCGCATGCCTCGTCTGGCGGCGTCGGTAAGCGCAAAAGAAAACCCGGCCCGATGCTCGCGGGCCTCGGACCGGATTCAAGTCAACTTCGATTGTCATTCCCGCGAAAGCGCCGAATCCATTTTGTTTAGATATTTCTGTTTTGAAGATTTTGATATTGTTTAGAGTTTTAGTGCTTCGTGCTTAGACTGTTTCGTCGTGTCATTTATTTTTCCAGATTCAGCACGATATACTGTGCATAGTCTTCATTCCGGACCAGCAACAGAACCTTGTCCTTAATCTTTTTCATCGCCGCGTTGAATTCCTTGACCGAATTGGTCCTCTGCCGATTGACGCTCAGGATCGCCATCCCCGGCCTCAGGCCCGCCTTCTCGGCGATGCTCCCGCGTCCAACCTTGGCAACCAGGACCCCTTCATTCGAAGTTAGCCCGAATCGATCGGCCATGTCGGCAGTGATCTCCTGCACCTCCAGCCCGATCTTGCCGGCCGTTTCGGACGGGGCCATGATGCTGTCGTTGAGCGAGCCGACGGTGAGGGTCAGGTCCTTCTGGTCGTTGTTGCGGACGACCGTCAGCTCGACCTTGGCCCCCGGTTCAACCTGCGAGACCGCCGTGCGGAAAGACTGGTTGTTCTTGACCTCTTGGCCGTTAAGCTTGATGATCACGTCCCCGTCCTTGAGGCCGCCCTTGGCCGCCGGCGAATCCTCGATCACGCGGGTTACGATCACGCCCTGGTTCTTGTCCAACCCGAAAAACTTGGCCTTCTCCGGCGTGACGCCCTGCAGGTCCATTTCGATGCCGATGTAGCCGCGGTTGATCTTGCCGGTCTTGAGCAGTTGATCCTTGATGTTCTTGGCCATGTTGATCGGAATCGCAAATCCGATGCCCATGTACCCGCCGCTCTGGCTGAAGATCGCGCTGTTGATCCCGATGGCCTGGCCGTCCAGGTTCAGCAGCGGCCCGCCCGAATTGCCCGGATTGATCGCCGCATCCGTCTGGATGAAGTCCTCGTACTCGGCGATGCCCACGCTGCGACTCTTGGCGCTGACCACGCCCACCGTCACCGTCTCCGACAGCCCAAAGGGATTGCCCACCGCGATAACCCACTCGCCAATATCCAGTTTATCCGAATCGCCCAGTTCGATCACCGGCAGGTTGTCCGCCTCGATCTTGATCAGGGCGACATCCGCCTTCGGATCGGTGCCGATGATCTTGGCCTGCAGGTCGCGTCCGTCATTGAGGCCGACCATGATCTTGTCCGCCTCGCCCACCACATGGTTGTTGGTCAGGATGTAGCCGTCGGGGCTGATGATAAAGCCCGATCCCTGGCCCTTCTGCATCCGCTTTTCGGGGGCCTGCTGCGGACGACCGCGCCGTCCGAAGAACCGCTGGAAGAATTCGTCGTCGAACGGACTGCCGAACTGATCCCCCATGCCGCCGGTCATCTCGATCGACTTTTCAACTTGTATCGACACCACCGCAGGGATTACCTTTTTCGAGACCTCGGCAAAGGCCTTGCTCGTTTCCCGGAGCGTATCCAGCCCGCTGGCCGCTGAAACCTGCGGAACCAATAGTCCAAATCCCGCCACACCCAACAATAACAACATGCCATACCTGATCGATCGTTTCATAACCATATGAATCTCCTGGTTGAAGTTATATTCTTTCCTTATTGTAATGATACGGTTGTCCTATCTCAAAGTGCACAATTTCATCATACAAATGGCGTGCCAGGTTTATTGAGAGTTGTAACTATTGAAAGAACAAAGACTTGCGTTAAAAAGCCCAGAAAGAAAAATTCCGCTTCGCCTGCCATTATGGCACCCATACCTCGGATTAACTGCCCAGGAAACCCCAAAACGATATCAAACAGACTTATTTCTCTGTTTGAAAAGATGACTCCGCCGATTTCCGGCCTGCCGTCAGGTAAGTGATTTTCCCAACTCGATATGATGGCCGAATTGCTTGTTGTTGGTCTCGGGATAGTCGCCGCGGAAATGCACGCCCCGGCTTTCCTGCCGCCGCCGGGCTGCGGTCGCCATCAGGTTGGCCACCGTCAGCATGTTCTGGCATTCCCACCCGAACGGATGGTCGAAGACCTTGTCCATGACATACCGCTGCCAAAAGTGAATGATGTCCTCGGCCTCGGCCAGGTGGGTCTCCTTCCGCGTAATTCCGACATTACGCCACATCAATGCCCGCAATGCGTTGCGGACATCGTCGGTGTCCAGCCGGCTGCGGTCCGAGTCGGGGATGGCAAACTCCATCCGCGGCGCCGAGAACCGGTCGCGGCTGGGCCGTATGTCCTGCAGGGCCGACTGCCCGGCGATCTGCCCGAACACCAGTCCCTCCAGCAGCGAGTTGCTGCCCAGCCGGTTGGCCCCGTGCAGACAGGTCGAGGCGACCTCCCCGCAGGCGTATAGGTTGCGGATGCTCGTCCGCGCCGCAGCGTCGGTCTTCACGCCTCCGATCATGTAGTGAGCGCTGGGCCGCACCGGGATCAGGTCGTGGCTGACATCGATGTCGAAACTCTCGCACAGCTCGCTGATCGTCGGGAACCGCTTGGAAAAATGCGCCTTGTCGAAATGCCGCACATCCAGATACACATGGGTGGAATTGGTCTTGAGCATCCGGTCCAGGATCGCCCGGCTGACCACATCCCGCGGCGCCAGTTCCCCGGACGGGTGGTACTCCTGCATGAACCGAACGCCGTTGCCATCGACCAGCATGGCCCCTTCGCCCCGCAGCGTCTCGGTAATCAGCGCCCGCGATGCCCCGGCGATATACAGAGTCGTCGGGTGAAACTGCATGAACTCCATGTCCCGCAAGCTCGCGCCGGCCCGATACGCCATCCCCAGCCCGTCCGCCGTCGCCACCTCCGGATTGGTTGTCTCGCGATACAGCCGGCCCGCTCCGCCGGTCGCCAGGATCGTGCCCGCCGCCCAGAGAATCACCAGCCCCGTTGACGGCCGAAACCCCAGCACCCCCAGGCACTGGTTCTCGTCGTCGGTGATCAGATCGATCGCGAAAATGTGCTCCAGGACATGGATGCGGGGATGGGCCTGCACCTTGCGAATCAGGGCCTCGGCGATCCCGCGCCCCGTCGAGTCGCCGTGGGCGTGGGCCACGCGGGCGTGGCTGTGCCCGCCTTCCAGCGTGATGTCGATCTTGCCGTCGGTCCGATCGAACTCGGTTCCCCACTCGGCAAGCTGCCCGATCAACTCCGGCCCGCGCGAGACGACCAACTCGACGATGTCGCGGTCGCATAATCCGCACCCGGTCTTGATCGTGTCGGCGATATGGTATTCGATCCGGTCCTCGCTTCCCAGCACCGTCGCCACGCCGCCCTGCGCGTTCCAGGTGTTGCTCTCGCCCAGCGACCGCTTGCAAATCAGCGTGACATTCCGCTGTCCGGCCGCCTCGATCGCGGCCCGTAGCCCCGCGATGCCCGACCCGACGACCAGACAGTCCGTAAACAACTGCTGAATCGAACTGGTGTCGATCGGCGCTAAGTACCGTCGAAACTCGCTTTGTCGAACCGGCATGATCAATTCCTCACGAATGGGTCAACCGTTCCCGATGGCCTGGATCAGGCAATCCATCCCCGCCGGAACGATGTTCTGTTGTTTGTGGTACTTGGCGATCGCCCCCGCCGCAAGCCCCGCCGCCGAGGCCGGACAAATCAGCTCCAATCCATCCGTATTCAGCCAGCCGCCCCGCAGGACCGTCACCGTGATCATGAAAAACGAATGGCTCACCGCCGACCCCGGAGTCAGCTCCGACAGATCCAGCGGCACGATCTTGCTCACCGCCCGAAAGGCGTCCGGCCCATACACCCCCAGCATCCCCGTCTTGTCGGTCACATCGACTGCCGCGATCCCGGCCTTCTGCATCCGCTCCAGCGCCGCCTGCCGCCCGCCCGGCATCGTCAACACCAGGTACTGGTTCCGGATCCGTGCCGTTCGAACCGGCCCCGACCCGTTCATCGAAGTCCGGATCCACGCGCCATCGTCTGGCAGTGCGCCCTCGGCCAGCAGGCCCGCCAGTGCCGCCGCCCCCGCAACCGGCACGCTGAACCGCCCGAAGCTGCACAGGTCAAACGCCGCCGACGACTGGGTCAGCGCCCCGCGTTCCGCGGCCGGGTCGCCGAAATTCTTCGGCAACCGCCAGCCGTCATACTCGGCGAATTGCGCCCCCATCTGCTGGTGAACGCCATCAAACGGACTCGATTTGGCCATACATGTCTCCCACCGCGCCCCGGCCGCAAATCGCCTCGCGATTCTTCGCCGATAGCGCGGCATTGGTCTTGGCGGAGCTGCGAATCTCCGCCCATTTTGGAATCATGAATTATACCGCGGCGGTACGCCTTCGGCAAATTCCAATTTACAGGACGGCCGGACACGATATAATACGCCAGGAATCGAAAATCGCAGGAGCGAATATCCGTGGACATGACTCTTCTCGAAACGCGAAAGCTCGTGAAAACTTATTCCGGCCGGACCGTCGTCAATGAGGTCTCCATCTCCGTCGAGCAGCGCTGCACCGTCGGCCTGCTCGGCCGCAATGGCGCCGGCAAGACCACCACCTTCCGCATGGTCGTCGGCATGATCGTGCCCGACGGTGGCACGGTCGTCTTCGAGGGCACCGACATCACCCGCCTGCCCATGTTCCGCCGGGCCCGCCTGGGGATGGGCTACCTCTCACAGGAGCCCAGCGTCTTTCAGCGGCTGACCGTCCGCGACAACCTCCACGCGATCCTCGAAACCATGTCTATCACCCGCAAGGAACGCGCCGAGCGGGCCGACGCCCTCATCGAGCGCTTCGGCCTCACCGAGGTTGTGGGTAGCCAGGCGAGGTTTCTCTCCGGCGGTGAACGCCGCAAGCTCGAGATCGCCCGCGCGATGGTCACCAACCCCTCGCTGATCCTGCTCGATGAGCCCTTCAGCGGCGTCGATCCCATCACCGTCGAGGAGCTCCAGCAGGAAATCCGCCGCCTCTCGGCCTCGGGCGTGAGCATCCTGATCACCGACCACAATGTCGAACGTACCCTCGAGGTCGTCGATAAGGCCTACATCATCGACCACGGCAAGGTCATCGCCCACGGCTCGCCCAAACAGATCGTCCAGAACGAGCTGGTCCGCAAGAGCTACCTGGGCTCGACCTTCCGCGGCGACGAGTTCGATTGATCGGCAGGTTGTAGATATATTAGATATGTGAGAGTAACAATGCTCGATCCCGAAAAATGTTGTATGACCCGGTTTCCGGCCCCGGTGCTGGCCGAAAAGGCCAAACCCATCGAAACCATCGATGATTCCATCCGCCGCCTCGCCGCGAAAATGATCGACCTGATGGTCGAATTCAAAGGTGTCGGCCTTGCCGGCCCGCAGGCAGGCGTCGATCTCCGCATCTTCGTCGCCTCGCCCGACGGCACCCGCGAAAACGCCCGCGTCTATATCAACCCCGAGATCGAACCCACGGGCCCGCTTCAGTCCGTCGAAGAGGGTTGCCTGTCGCTGCCCGGCCTCTACGCCAAGATCCGCCGCAGCTCCCAGTGCACCGTCACCGCCACGGACCTCGATGGCAATCGCTTCACCGAAACCGCCGAAGGGCTTCTCGCCCGTGCCTATCAGCACGAGTTCGACCACCTCGAAGGCAAGCTCATCAAAGACCGCTTCAGCCGCATCCAGCAGATCGCCGCCCGCCACCGTCTTCGCGAGTTGATGGAAGACTACGAAACCCCGTCCTCTTGATCGTCCGAAAGGCCCGGTCCCATGCGGATTGTCTATCTCGGATCATCGGAATTCGGCATCCCCTGCCTCGAAGCCCTTCATCATGGCCCGCACCAGCTCGTGCAGGTCTTCACGCAGCCCGCGCACCCGGCCGGCCGCGGCCGACATCCGCGCCCCACGCCCGTCGCCGAGTGGGCCGACCAGCGTCGCGTGCCCTGCGAGGAATCCCAAAATGTCAACACCCCCCAATCCCTTTGCCGCCTGTCCGAATGTCGCGGCGATTTGCTCGTCGTCATCGCCTTCGGCCAGAAGATCTTGCAGGAAGTGATCGCCCTCTTTCCTCGCGGCGCGATCAATGTCCACGCATCGCTCTTGCCGCTCTATCGCGGCGCGGCGCCCATCAACGCCGCCCTCATCGACGGCCACACCGAATCCGGCATCAGCATCATCACGCTCGCCGACCGCATGGATGCGGGCCTCGTCCTGGGCCAATCCCGCACCGATATCTTTCCCCACGACGATGCCCAGTCCCTCCACGACCGCCTGGCCCTACTTGGCCCCGATCTTTTGATGACCACCATTGACCAGATCGCTTCCGGAACGGCAATCTACACCCCGCAGGATGAATCGCGGGTCACCCATGCCAAAAAGCTCAAAAAGGCCGACGGCAATCTGGACTTTGCCCGTTCCGCCGCCGAACTGGTCAACCGCATCCGCGGCCTGTGGCCCTGGCCCGGCACCCACGCCAACTTCGTCTCCGCCGCCACCGGCAAATGCTACCCCGTCTCTTTCGCCCGCGCCGCCGCCGTCTTCGCCGCCGACCAGCCCGGCACCTTCGGCCTCCTCGACGCCAACCTCGACATCGTCTGCGGCGACGGCCGCCTCCGCATCCTGGACCTCAAACCCGCCGGAAAAACCCTCATGCCCTTCGACGCCTTCGCCCGTGGCCGTGGCATCCAACCCGGCGACCTCTTTCTCCCCATCGAATAATCGAAGGATTGTCATTCCGGCGAAAGCCGGAATCCAGATATAAGCCAAGCGTCCCGTTTGTGATAATCGTCATCCCGACCGGAGCACGCCGAAGGCGTGCTGAGTGGAGGGATCTACCTCATTGAATGAATTGATTCCTGTTAATCCTGCCAATCCTGTCAATCCTGTGAAATATTTCTTGCCGTTTTGGCGTGAAATGTTCTTCTGCCGTCATTTATTTTCAGCCCCAAGCTTCCTGAGAAACTCCCCGCCGCCGGTCATCCCAGGAATCAGTTCTTTTTGCTCGAAAGTGTCGTAGGTCCACAGCAGCCAGCCCGACATCCCGCGTCGTATCGCCTCATCGCGGATTGCCAAGAGGTTCCCACAGGCCGAGGCCCAAGTCGGATCCGCAAATCGAAACGCCCCAAACTCGCCGAGGATCACTGGCTTGCCCTTCAGGATCGCCGCGGCTGTTGCCCCGCTAAATCGCACCGTCTCCATATCCCGCGAAAAGGCATCCGCGACCGTCTCATCCTTTCGCGTGCGATAAAAATGCACATCCAGAAAATCCAATTTCGACCGCGACAGCGTCTCCAGCGTCGGCGGCCAGCGGCGATCGCCCGCAAACTCCGGCCCGGGCCCGATATCCTTCGCCGGGTCCTTACCCACCGCCCGCATCGTGAAGATCCCCTCGCATACCAGCATGTCTGGATCGACCCCGCGCACCGCGCTGGCCATTGTGTCGAGATAGAAAACGATACCGTCATCCATCAGCGCCTGCCGCTGCTTTCCGTTAGCCAGGTCGTAAGACTTACCGTTGGCCGTCGTGATTGTCCCGCTCTTCTGGTCGAAGGGCCAGCCCTTGCCATCGAGATTCAGTTCGTTCTGCATCTGTACCCCCAGCAGCGTCCCCATCAACTCCGGCCGCCGCGACTGAATATAGCGCAGGAATTCGCACACATACTCCCGCTTGGCCGCAATCCCCTCGCTTGTCAGGTACAGCCGATTTCCCCCGCCGCCAAACCGTTTGCGAAAATAGTCATTCCTCGGCAGCTCTCCGTCGCCGAAGGTCGGCAGCACATAGATGCCGTGGTTTCGCGCCCGTGCCAGAAAATCCAGGACATTCGCCATATACGGCTCATACAGTGCCGCCGTTGAATCCGCTGGCCCGGCAATCCCCGGATTGGCCGTGTTGCGGCCGATAATAAACACCCGGACGGTATTGAGGCCCGACGATTGCAGAAACGCCAGCATCTCCTCGGCCTTCTGGGGATCATAACAATCCCCATTCGCCTGCGTCGCCGACTCGCCCGCCTTCGCCTCCAACGGTACCGCCTCGAAGGTCGCATGGTCCCCTCTGCGGAGCCGCACGAAATTCACGCCCCGTACGACAAACTCCGGCCCACCGGCGCCTGCCCGAAACACCGCCCGCTGGCCCGACCGATCCACCACGATCCGCGGCATCTCAGAAACCGTTCCCGCCGCCACCGTCGTAGCCAACAGACACAACGAACAAATGAGCATCCTGATCGTCAACACAACGCCCATCTCCAATATTCAATAGTCAATATTAAATATTCAATTACTCCCATAACTGGACAACCTGCCAAATTTCTGTTGGCCAGGATTATTGAATCATTATAATGCCCCCGTGCCCGTGAACAAAACCAAACTCGCTGTTCCGCAGGATGACGCCGCCCGCACGCGATCGATCCGCCGCTCGCTGCTGGCGTGGTTTGCCGCCAACGCCCGTGATATGCCGTGGCGACGCACCCGCGATCCCTATGCGATCTGGATCAGCGAAGTCATGCTCCAGCAGACGCAGGTTGACACGGTCATCCCCTATTATCACCGTTTCCTGGAGACATTTCCCACAATCGATCGCCTCGCCGCCGCCGACCTCGACCGCCTGCTCAAGGTCTGGGAAGGCCTGGGCTACTACACCCGCGCCCGCAACCTTCACAAGGCCGCCCGCGCCGTCGTCGAAAATCACGCCGGCCAGATCCCCGACGATCTTGACGCACTGCTCTCGCTTCCCGGCGTCGGCCGTTACACCGCCGCGGCCGTCGGCTCCATCGCCTTTGGCCTGGCCGCCGCCGTCCTCGACGGCAATGTCATCCGTGTCCTGTCGCGCCTCGATTGCGTAAAAGACGACCCGTCAAAGCCAAAAATCCGCGAGCGGTTGTGGCAACGGGCCGACGAACTGCTCGACCCCGCCCACCCCGGCGATTTCAACCAGGCCATGATGGAACTGGGCGCGACGATTTGTCTGCCGCGAAACCCCCTGTGCCTGACCTGCCCAGTCGCCGCCGCCTGCATCGCCCGCGCCCGCGGCCTGCAGGACAAACTCCCTATCCGCAAAAAAGCCGCCAAGCTCCCCCTGCGGGTCGTCGCCGTCGGCCTGATCTGGAAAGACCGCAAGCTCCTCATCGACAAACGCAAACCCGAAGGCCTCCTCGGAGGCCTGTGGGAATTCCCCGGCGGCAAACGCCTCCCCGGCGAAAAGCTCCCCGCGACCATCGTCCGCGAGGCCAAAGAGGAACTGGATATCGTCATCGAACCCGGCCGCCTGGTCTGCGTCGTCGAACACGCCTACTCGCACTTCCGCGTCCGCCTCCATGTCTTCGAGTGCCGTTTCCTCTCCGGCCGCGTCCGCTGCCGATGCTGCGACGATTTCCGCTGGGTCCGTCCACAGGACCTCGACACCTACGCCTTCCCCGGCGCCAACCGCAAAATCTTCCCTTTTATCCTCGCCAACAATCCCCCGGCGAAAACCAAACGCGATTGACTTCTCGCCCATCGTTGGGTATTCTCAATCCCCGTTCCGTCGCGCCGTGCGATGGAATCAAGGATGTCGTTCTGATTTGTTGATAGGAAAGACCATGAAATCCACAAAGGCATTGCTCGTCGTCGCGGTCGCGGTGGCCCTCATCACAACCTCCTGTTCGGTTTCCGACTCGCAAAAATCCCCCGCCGCCAAACGCGTCTCACTGTTCGACGGCAAAACCCTCGCCGGCTGGACCGTCCTCGGTTGCAAGGCCGCCGTCGATAGCGGAGACATCCTCATCCAGGAAGGCAACGGTCTGATCCAGAGCCAAAAGCAATACGCCAATTTCGTCGTCGAGTACGAATGGAAGGCCCTCAAGGCCGACAAGTGGGATAGCGGCCTCTATTTCCGTTACACCACCGTCCCCGCCAACCGCCCCTGGCCCGACCGCTACCAGGTCAACCTCCGCCAGGATGATGAGGGCAATGTCGGCGACCTCAAGGGCGCCCAGAGCAAAGGCATGACCAAACCCGGCCAATGGAATCGCTTCAAGCTCACCGTCCAGGGCGCCACGGCCGCGCTGGAAATTAACGGCCAGCCCGCCTGGCAGGCCGACGGCCTGACCGTCGATAAGGGATTCATTGCCCTCCAGGCCGAGGTCCCCGGCGGCGGCCAGTTCCGCTTCCGAAACATCTTCATCACCGAACTGCCCTGACCCGATTCCCCTGGTGACGCCGTCGTTGAGCTATCACAAGGGTCCCCGCTTGTGCCCCTATGGGCGGGTTTGAACCCCGCCCTGGACTGTTGGCCCAACGGAAAAAAAAAGTGGAATTTGCTTGACAATCCCACATGACCCAGTATAATCACATCCGAATTTGGAGAGTGGTGTGATGAATCGATGTGTGGGGAGAAAAGCTGTTCCCTTTCCGACATTGGAAGGGGGCGGTGGAAACTGTAGGGCCTTTCTGTCGGCCCTTGCAGGGGCACAATCTCATATCAGTGAATCGTCGTCCGGGGTTAACAGGGCGATTCAGCACAGGGTTTGCATATCGAAAACGCTTCGAAGTGCGTTCTCACGCTTTTCTTCTTCTCGCTTGAACTACGGATTATTTTCTGCCCCCTATCCTCCAGAACCGGTTTGGTGGATGCGGGGACAGATTGGATATTGGGTTATTTAGGAGAATGGTGATGAACAAACAAAAGAGTATCATACGATGGGGGTGGTTGATCTCGTGGGCGTTTCCCCTCCTGTGCGGGGCAATGATCACTCTGCCCGCAGGAGCGGTAACCTTCACGGCGGATACCACCATCAGTGCCGTCAACACGACCTTCGATGGCGATGATGTGATCGTCAGGAGTTGCACCGTGACCATTGACGGCCACCACACCTTCAAGAGTCTCTGGATCACCGACAGCGGAAAAGTGACGCACTCCGCCAACGCCGATGTGCAGGCGGCAAGTCTCTATCTCACCGTCAATGGGGCCGTGACGATTGATGTCAACTGTTCCATCGATGCCAGCGGTCGGGGATTTAGTTCCTCCCGCGGCCCTGGGGCCGGAATGAATTGGTTCTACGCCAGCGGCGCTGGCTACGGCGGGCGCGGAGGCCGTTCGAGTAACCGGGCTGTCGGAGGCGAACCCTACGGTTCAATCATCGCGCCGTCGGATCTGGGCAGTGGCGGCGGCCGGGACGATGACGCCAATACTTCCGGCGGTGCGGGCGGCGGACTCATTCACCTCGAGGCCGGAGGAATCCTCACCATCAATGGCGTCATTCGCGCCAATGGTCTCAACGGCATTGCCAATGAATCCGGTGGCGGAGCGGGTGGTGGAATCTGGATCGTGGCCGGCCTCATCACGGGCAACGGCGTGATTTCCGCCAACGGAGGAAATGGCAGCAATACGAGTGTGTCCGGTGGAGGCGGTGGCGGTCGAATCGCGCTGTACTATAACAGCGCCGCCAACTACACCTATGTCGGAACTCTCACGGCTTTCGGGGGCACGGGGTATTATTCCGGGGGCTCGGGAACCATTTTCCGCAAGCCCGCAGACGCAACCTACGGAAATCTCCTTCTCGCCTCCAATACATCGGCATCGCGGGAACCCGTCGTCTTAAATGGAAATACTCCGGTGTGCAACCTCAAGGCCAGTGCCAAGGCCCGTGTCGAAGTCAAGGCGCCCCTGTCCCTGGCCAGCTTGGAACTGACGGACAAGGAGACAGCGTTGTTCCCGCCGGTTGGCCAATCCCTGGTGATCAATGTTCTGGCCGATGTGACGATCCGCACCGATAGCGTGATCACGGCAAATGGATACGGTTACCCCTCGTCGGAGGGTCCGGGAGCGGGTGCGGATTCCTACTACGGCTCGGGCGCAGGCCACGGCGGATTGGGCGGCGCGTCGAACTCCGGTGTACCCGCCGGCCTCAGCTATGGTTCCATTGTTGAACCCACGACCTTCGGCAGCGGCGGTGGCTATGATCAGGATGCCTTCCGCGCCGGCGGAGCGGGGGGTGGCGCCATCCGGCTGACCGTCGGAGGAGTGCTCACGGTCAATGGCTCGCTGACCGCCGACGGAACCAATGGCGTCAACGAATCGGGGGGCGGCTCGGGTGGAAGCGTCTGGGTCGATGTCAAAGAGCTCCTGGGCAATGGAACCGTCAGTGCCAATGGTGGCACCAGCGGGAATACCAGTGTTTCGGGCGGCGGCGCAGGCGGCCGACTGGCCATCTACTATTCCAAGGATATCGATTCCTTCAATGTGATTCTTTCGGCCGTGGGCGGCAACGGGGCTCAGAGGGGCGGAGCCGGCACCATGTTCATCAAGCAGGCCGGTGTGACCAATGGATCTTTGATGGTCGATGCTCGCGGCAATTCAGGTGCTGCCACGCCGTTGTCGCAAAGCTTCTGGCCCGTCAGCGAGGTGTTCGATCTGTTCGTGCAGAGAAACGCCATCGCCCTCGTGGATGAAACGGTGACCTTCTCCAACCTGACGCTCGAATCGTCGGCCACCTTGAGCCATACATCCGGCCTCAACCGATTTGATGTCACGGTGCTCCATAATGCCAATGTCAAATCCGGATGCACCATCTCGGCCGACGGAATGGGCTACGCTTCGTCCAAGGGCCCGGGAGCCGGGGAATTCGGCATCTATGCCTCTGGCGGCGCCTATGGCGGCAATGGCGGCTACTCCAGCGTCGGACTCGACGGCGGACGGGGATATGGCGACATCGCCGACCCCAATCTCCTCGGTAGTGGCGGCGGCCTGGACAATTACCATGGGACTCCCGGCGGAGCCGGTGGCGGTGCCCTGCGCCTCGTGGTCGGAGAAATGCTGACGGTCAACGGCGCCATCTCGGCCAATGGAAACGATGGGGCCAATTATTCCGGCGGGGGAGCTGGAGGAAGCGTGAATATCACCGTCGTGACCTTGAATGGAAACGGCGAGATCCGGGCCAACGGCGGCGACTCCGGCAATACCAGTGTCGCCGGCGGTGGCGGCGGTGGTAGGATTGCCCTGTATTATGGCACCAAGGATCTCTACGATGGAACCATCACCGCCTTCGGAGGCAATGGCTATGTCGGCGGCGGCGCCGGCACCATCTATCTGAAAGACGGCGCGCTCCTCACCGGCAATCTATTGATTCAGGGCAATCGTTCCAACCGGGCCAGCACCCTGCTCAACGCAACCACCCCTGAAGCGGATGTCGTTGTCACCGGAGCCGCCTGGGCGGAGGTCACGGCCCCGCTGACTCTGGCCAGCGTGCTGATCGACCAGGCCGGATCTCGGATGACCCCATCCCTCAAGCAGCCGCTCAATCTGATCGTTCGCGGCCATGTCAACATTCGGGCCGGCACTTCGATCGACGCCGACGGATTCGGTTTCATCAGTGACGAAGGTCCCGGCGCCGGCGAGGGCTATTTCTATGCTGGCGGCGGCGGCTATGGCGGCAAAGGCGGCGATTCCACCGACGGCGCCTTGGGCGGCCTGACCTATGGTTCCTATTACGAACCCACCAGCTTGGGTAGCGGCGGCGGATTCGACTATTGGAACGGCGCAAGCGGCGGTGCCGGCGGCGGCGCCATCCGCATGTTCGTGTACGGCACGCTGACGGTTAACGGCGTCCTCAGCGCCGATGGCCTGTCGGGGTCAAGTTACTCCGGCGGCGGCGCCGGGGGCAGCATCTGGCTCCATGTCGGCACCATCAACGGTAACGGGATCATCACCGCCGACGGCGGCAATGGCGGGAACACCAGCGTTGCCGGTGGCGGCGGCGGCGGCCGGATCGCGATCTATACGCATGACCGATACGCCGACTTCTCCCGGCTGGAAGTGCTGGGAGGAACCCGTGACGGCCGACTGGGAACCGTCTATTACTATGTCGGTTTCCTCCTGGGAGACTTCAACCTCGACGACAAGGTCAAACTCGAGGATGTCATCATCTTTGCCGCCTCCTGGCTGGATACCGACTGTAACCTGCCCGAGTGGTGCCACGGCGTTGACCTCAACCGAGACGGCAGGGTGGACTTCCTCGATTACTCCATTTTTGCCTCCCAATGGGGCAAGTGCTTCGGAGCCGGCTGTAAGTAAGTAGCGTCAAAGGATACTCAATCCGGGGGCGATGCCGCACGTCGGCGTCGCCCCCTTTTCTTTTTGCCAGCCGTAGCACAAGCGTCTCGCTTGTGAAATGGGTCATTCCGGCGAAGGCCGGAATCCATTTTGTTTTGAAATTTCAAATCTTAAATTTTGGGTTTGTTTAGAGTTTAGAATTTAGTGCTTCGGATTTAGAATTTCAT
>PMBP01000415.1 GCA_003152975.1 Phycisphaerales bacterium
TGGCCAGGTCGAAGTGGGTGATGCCGGCGTCGAAGGCGGCGCGGATCATGGCGCGGGCGTTGTCGAGGGTATCGACGGAGCCGAAGTTGTGCCACAGGCCCAGCGAGACCGGGGGCAGCAGCAGGCCGCTGTCGCCGCAGCGGTTGTAGGCGAGCTTTTCATAACGGTCGGCGGCGGGCATATAGGGCATATCGGGATCCTTTTATCGGAGTTTTATTCGAATACCCGCTTTCGCGGGAAAGACAATAAAATTCTAAGCACTAAATTCTAAACTCTAAACAAATTCGAAGATCAAAACTAGAATATCGAAAACAATGGATTCCCGCTTTCGCGGGAATGACAACAGGATTCGGCCAATCCGCTCAACGATCGATAAGTATTATCGCGGAAGGCGGGGGATTTGCAAGGGGGGTCCGAGGATTGTTGGGGAGTGTTGCATATTGGTTACGGCCGTGAAGGCGATTTCCGGTGCAAAAGCGTTGCCGGGGGGAAAGGCAGTCCGGTATAATAGAGATTCACACATTGAAAGAAGGGAGTCTGTATGGGAAAGAGGATAGCGATATTTCTTGTACTGTTATCCACGGCACCGAAGGTTTGCGCGCAGGCGGCAGCTCCGGTGGAACCCAAGGGGATGGTGAGCTTTGCGTCGTTGCTGGGGGAGATGGTCAGCCGGGATGTGATCGCGCGGCTGCCGGGGCCGGGGTACCGGTGTTTGGAGGCCAGCAGCTTTGACCGCAAGACGCTGGCGCCGGATCAGCCGGGCTGGTTTGCCAATGACGACTGGAGCTGGTTTGTCCGCAAGGAGCAGCGCGACGGCCGGACGGAGTGGGTGATGATGGACGCCGAGGGGCCGGGGTGCGTGGTGCGGATCTGGTGCACGGGCCCGGCGATCACGGGGACACTGCGATTTTACATCGACGGGGCCGCGACACCGGTGATCGAGGGCAAGGCGGTGGAGATCGTGGGCGGCAAGGGCCTGACGGGCGAGCCGCTATCGGCGCTGCGGGCGCGGGGCTTTAACCTGTACCTACCGATCCCGTATGCCAAGCAGTGCAAGATTACCTATGATGGGCCGAATTTCTGGGAGACCAAGAATAACCAGGATCCGTTCTATTATCAGGTGAATTATCGGACTTACGCCAAGGGGACGGCGGTGGAGAGCTTTGGGTCGGGAACGCTGAAGGCCAACGCCGAGCTGCTGGGGCAGACGCAGTCGCTGCTGCTGACGCCGGGCAAGGCGCTGGAGCCGACGGTGACGGCGACTTCGACCGTGCAGGTGTCGGGGACGACTGCCAACGGGGCGGCGAACCTGTCCGGGCCCAGCGCGATCCGGCGGCTGGTGTTGAAAGTCAAGGCGGCGAATCTGGAGCAGGCGTTGCGGAGTCTGGTTTTGCGGATGGAGTTTGACGGCGAGGCGGCGGTGTGGTGCCCGGCGGGGGACTTTTTCGGCAGCGGCGTGGGCCTGAATCCGTATCAGTGTTGGTGGCAGGCGGTCGAGAAGGGCGGGACGCTGGTGTCGTACTGGCCGATGCCGTTCGAGAAGACGGCGGTGGTGGCGATGGAGAACCTGGGGGCCGAGCCGGTGGAGGCGACGCTGACGGTCGAGCAGCGGTCGTGGAAGTGGGACGAGCGGAGCATGCATTTTCACGCCAACTGGCAATACCGGTATCCGTTCGATTCGCAGCCGGCGTTCGACTGGAACTATCTGACGGCGCAGGGTCAGGGGATTCTGGCGGGGGATGTGCTGGCGGTGATGAACACTTCGCCGGACTGGTGGGGCGAGGGTGACGAGAAGATTTTCGTCGATGGCGAGGCGTTTCCGTCGCATTTGGGGACGGGGACGGAGGACTATTACGGCTATGCGTACTGCACGCCGGAGTTTTTTGAGGATCCGTTCCACGCGCAGCCGCGGGCGGATGGGCCGCGGAATTTCGGGCGGGTGACGAATTTGCGGTGCCGGAGTCTGGATGCGATTCCGTTCGACAAGTCGATCCGGTTCGACATCGAGGTCTGGCACTGGACGAAGGCGACGATGGAATACGCGACGACGGTCTATTGGTATGCACGGCCTGGGGCGAAGGGTAATGTCGCGCCGCTGCCGAAGGCGGCCGCGGCGGCGGTGGCGCCGGTGCCATCGCCGGTCCGCACAAAACAATAAAAGGGCAGAAGGAAGAAGGAAGAATAAACTATATCAAAGATCAAAATGATCCCGATATACCGAATCCCGACAAAATGCGTCGGGACCGAATACGAGCGGTCGGGACCCCGATTCACGACATCGGGGCTCGAACAAAGTGAGCTTCGATCCTTCGGATCTCAGCAAGGTAAAAATCAAAAGGGGCTATCGGCAGAAATTTTGAAAAAGCCGTGATTCCTTTTCGGGTGCATGTTCTGGATTCGGCGCTTTGGCGGGAATGACATTGATGTTCGCCGTTGATTACTCCCTGTTGGAAAACAAAAATGATGTTCAATAGTCAATATTCAATCGTCAATAATCAATTCACTGGATGGGTGATTGCCTTGGCGGGTATATTGGGTTTTGCGTGTCCTGTATCGGCGGTGGAGCCGTGCTGCATACAGGTGGTGGAGAAAGGGACCGGGTGGCCGGTGCCGCTGGTGGAGCTGCGCACGACCCACAACGTGCGGCTGGTCACGGACAACGCCGGAGTTATTGCGCTTGATTTGCCGGAACTCATGGGCCGGGAGGTGTGGTTCGACGTGATCGGCCAGGGCTACGAGGTGCCGAAGGACGGCTTCGGCTATCGCGGCGT
>PMBP01000142.1 GCA_003152975.1 Phycisphaerales bacterium
TCGTTGCGGAAGTCGTACCAGAAGGTCCGCGGCTGGACGCCCGAAGCGATCGTGCACAGGTAGCAGCGGGCCAAAAACGATGCCTGGGCCTTTTGGCTGTTGGGTTCAAAGTCCTGCCGCAGCACATGGTGCGGTACATGCGTCGCCCAGCCCATCTCAGTGATCCACACCGGCCGGGCCTTGCCGTCAAGAACGACTAGGTCGGAGGCCTTCTTGAGGTCGGCGATGAACTCGCCGTCTTTGAGTGTTTTGCGATAGGGGTGAATCGTCAGAATGTCGAAGGGCGTGTTGCGCTTCAGCATGTCGGTGATAAATCCGTAATCGATGCCCGCCGTTGAAATCCCCAGCACCTGGGCGGTCGGATCTTCTTCTTTAATCGCCTTGTAGGCCGCGATCAGCAGATCGGCGTACAGTTCCTTGGGGCCCTGCCAGAAGAAGATGTTCGGCTCGTTCCAGATTTCCCAGTGCTTGATGCGGTCCTTGTATCGGCGGACCAGCACGCGGAGAAACTCGGCGTATTGTTTGACGCCTTCGGGCGTGTAGCCCTTGGACCAGCCCGGCCAGTAGGCCACGATTGCATAGACGGTGATCCCGTTGCGATGGGCGACATCGAGAATCCGATCGGTGAATTCCCAGCGATACTCTCCCGGCTGCGGTTCGATGTTGCCCCAGCCGAAATCTTCGCGGCTCCATTTGACTCCCGCCTGGCCGGCCAGTTTGGCCACCCGCTCCATCTCCTCGGGGCCAAAGCGGTTCAGATACACGCCCATGCCAAAGGGCGAATCCGGCCGCAAATTCAGGTCCCGGTTTGGCTCGAACTTGCCCATCCAATACGCCTGCACCGGCGACAATTCCTGCCCGGCGGCTTCGAACGAAAATTCGGCCTCGACAAACCGGCAATCCTCCGGCAGCGCCGGCGCGTCGATCGTTTCGGTCAGGGTCTTGAGTCCGGCGGGAATCTCCACACCGCGATCGCCCGACGCCAGCGATTGTCCATCCCATCGCCGAAGCTGCCAGTTCAGCTTGCCCGCGATCGGCTTGTCGGAAAATGCCCGCAGGTCGGTCGCAAATCGACCGCTCTTGTCGGCCGCTTCGGTTCGAGCCGTCAGAATAACCTGCCGATCCTCCGGCGCCGAAGCGTCGATCCGGATCGACTCGATGACAAGCTCGACGGTGTCTTTATTGTCGCCGGCCTCGATCCGCAGTTCAGCTAAACGAATGGGGCCGTGAATCTTGCCATCGTTCTCGCCGCCGTGCCAGGTCCAGCCCTCGCTGGGTGGGCCGTCGGTTTCGAGGGCCTGCTTACCTTGCCCCTTAAACTCTCCAATAACTTTCGAGAATGTCATAAAATGCGTGTGCAGATGCAGAATGACGGGATGACCGGCGGCGGAACCGTCGATTTCGATGCGGATTTTTTTGATCGATCCGGCCAGCGAGCGATCGGGAAACCGCAGGAGGACGGCACTGGCGCCTTTGGAAAAATCGGCGGTGAGCTTGCGGCCGTCCCATGCGGTCGCGCCGCGATCGCCCCAGGCGTCCAGCGACCAGTTGGCTCGAGGAATCATCGCCTCCAGCGGATAACTCAGTGCGGCATCTGCGGCCCGTGTCGCTGCCGGTACCAGTATCATCGAACACATAATCGCGATCAATCCCCGCTTCATCGGCACTTCTCCCAGCAAAAGGTCTCGTTTGGATTCCGATGAAGTGTATGTTGCCGGTTGAATCCCTGTCAAGGAATTTGCCTGCGTAGGAACAGGGCCGGACGGTGTTCATCGCGCCATCCGGCCCTGCTGGTTGGATTCAAGTTTGGATGTCACGAACACTTACAAACAGGCACCCGGCAGACGGTCGCTGCACTTGAGCCAGTCGGCCGCCATCAAAGCAAAGTCTTCCAGGTTGACTTTGCAGTCGCCGTTGGCGTCACCGGGAAAATCCTGACCGCAGACCGGAACGATCTTGAAGACGACACCGCCGGTCCCATATGGCCCCAGTTTCGTACTGGCCAGCACATATAACTCGCCGCTGTTGTCGCGGCCAAAGCCCTTGACGAACAAACCCAGCGGGCGATCGGTGCTGCCGATCGTCAGCTCTTCGATTGTCTTGAGATCCAGATCAGCAACGAACAGTCGGCCACTTGGAGCTGTGAACGACCGCGTAAAATCTCCGAACACATACAGCCGTTGCAGCGCTGGTAGAGCCGCTCCACGATAGACATACCCTCCGATCACGGCCAGCCCTTCGTCGTGGTCATACTGAAGAACCGGATCGATCAGTCCTGCCGGAAGTCCGCCGAGAAAATCGGTCACCTGTCCCGTCGCCGGAAGAAAACGGAATGTCCCTTCCTTAAGGTTCCATCCGTAGTTACCGCCACGGGTTACAATATTGATTTCCTCAAGGGTATTTTGACCGACATCGCCGACGATCAGTCGTCCGCCGGAGTCAAATCCGAAACTGTAAGGGTTCCGCAGTCCATAGGCAAAAATCTCATCGACCCCCGCTATCCCGACGAACGGATTGTCCGCCGGGACCCGGTATTTTCCGTTGGCCGAAGTCGCACTGGGACTTCCGCCGGTCAGGGCCGGATCAAGCGGATCGATTCGAAGGATGCTGCCCAAGACCCGATTGATATTCTGCCCATTTCCCAGCGGGCCGTGGCCGTCGCCGACATCGTTTGCCGCTCCGCCGTCGCCCAGACCGAAATACAGGTATCCATCCAATCCGAAGACCATCTCGCCGGAATTATGATTGAACTGCGGGTGATCTATCCGCAATATCTCGCGGCGAGAAGCCAAATCGACAAGATTGGGGTTGACGATGTCGATAATCCATTCGGCAATGACATCCTGGTGATCATAAACAAAACCCGTCGGCACGGGAAAGGTCGTAAAGTCCGCCGTACCGCTGGCCGGTTCGCTGCTGAAAGTGTACAGCTTGTGGTATCCGGGCCGGCCGGAATTGGCAAAATCCGGGTGCAGGGCCAATCCCAGCAGGCCGCGCTCATCGTAGTCGTTGGCATCATGCGTGCCGATAATCCCCAGCGGCTGAACCAGCCGCGCGGATACATCCAGCATCGGCGGCGAAAGAAGCTGCCCATTCTGCAAAACCTCGACTGTGCCCTTCTGATCGAGGATCAACAATCGGCCGCTTCCGTCGGCCGGCTCAACCAGCCGAACCGGGGCTGTCAACCCCGTTGCGATCGGTTGCAGTTCAACCCGGATTGAACTCTTGGGTATAGAACCCGGTATCGGATTGGCGATAGGATCACCGACCACCATGAAATTGCCCCGCATGGTTGACGCATGAACCCTGCATCGATACCCCGGCACCAATCCCCCGGTCGTCATCGCCGTATAGAGTGTGGGGGTCAAGGTGAACCGGATGGTACCGGTACCGGTATCTTCCCACAGAATTTCGCTGTCGTTCTCCAGCGAACCCGTAATTCCCGGCGCCATTGAAAGCAGCACCACATCCGATGCGGAACTGGTTGCTTTGGCGAGGATTTCAATGGGATGAGACACATAATTCACCACGGTAATTTCGTACCGTTTGTGATAGACCAGCTTCAGATCCGGGTTTAATGCCCCGATGGTCCCGACAGCTGCGTCGGCGGGCAAAAAGGAGTTCAATACATACCCGCTGAAACCGGAATCACCCAGAGTGATCGATACATCGACGGCTTGAGCGATTCCAGCGAGAGCCACAACAAACCCGATGATTAGAAATGATTTTGTTCTGTCTTCCATAAACACCTCCGGAATTAATCGTTCTTTAATTTTGTATTCAAAGACACCTCGTTGAAGCTCTATTTTGAATTCCTACTGTACTATAGGAAGGTTGTTTGCAGAATTGTGTCGAGGGTCTATAGAATTTCACCCACTATTCAGGTGGCTGCTTTTGCCGTGCAAAGTTCTTTGGAATTCACGAATTGGTATTTGTTGCATATGCACCATATACACGGCACAATCGCTGTCTTCGTTGAAATGTTTGTCCGGATATCAATATCAATGATCGTATTTTATTCGAATTTTTTGATTGCATATCAGATCAAGCCCGGATTCAATTGGTTTGCAAAACAACTTTGCCGATTTGTATGATAGAAAAAATCCTGACTGTTGGTATAAGGAGAAGAAGATGTCTCTGGGAAAAATAATTCGCAGCAAACGGGAAGAAGCGGGTTTGACCCTGGATGAGGTTGCGTTCAAGACCGGTTTTTCCAAGCCCTATATCTCCACGATTGAAACCGGACGCGTCAAGAATCCTCCCAGTGATGACCTGTTAATCAAGCTGGAACAGGTTCTCGGATTCGATGCGGGCCTGTTGAGGCATATTGCTCACCTGGAAAGGATGCCGTCGGATATCCGTCGGGATTTCGAGCAGACGGATGCCCAGAATCGCCGCATGCGACAGGTGATTCGGAGCATGATGGAAAACAAACCCGTCACCGAAGACCTGTCGTCGCTTTTGGCCGAGCAGTCCTCGATTTCAAATCATTCGGCCTATTCGATCACGGCCGGACAGATGATTCCCGTGGTCAACAAGGTCTCTGCCGGTTACCCCATCGATTTTGACGACCTCGGTTACCCGGTCGGCATCGCCGACGAGTATGTCCGTTGCCCCGATCTGCACGATCCCAATGCCTTTGCCGTGCGGGTCATCGGAGACTCCATGGAGCCCAAGTTCCGGCAGGGTGATATCGTGGTTTTTTCGCCGTCGCTGGCCGTCCAGAACGGCGACGATTGCTTCGTGCGGTTCTCCCATCCTCACGAGAGTACCTTCAAGCGGGTCTTCTTCGAGAAGGACAACAAGCTACGCCTCCAGCCGCGCAACGAGATGCATCCGCCGCTGTTTATCGAGGCCAATCGAATCAACGGGATCTTCCGGGCCGTTATTCGCTACGAGCAACTCTAACCCGGATATTTCACAAAAGTATTGTTTTGGGCGGCTCTTTTGCCCCGCTGCGGCGTTCTCGGCCGAAAATGTCCTCAGCGTATTTTCAAATACGCCTGGCGGTCCTTTTCGACCTGTGGCCTTGCGGCGGGCCAAAATTTCGCGCCCAAAACAATCTATAATCAGGCAGGGATATCATTATTTTGTAAGACCCGGCCGGAACTAAATAGTTATAACGAGCGTGTAAAACCCTGTGAAATATCCGGGTTAAGGGTCCGAAGAATACCGCCATCGCGGCGTTTTTTGCTGGATTTTCCAGCATGGCAATCTATAATTCGGGGTCATCGTGCAGGGATGGCCGAGACCGGCGCAAGGAATGCGTCCTGTCGCTTCCGGCATTCCTGGAAACCCGGCTGATGGATGAATCGCCTAACAGGATAGACCCATGAGCAAGCTGTCAGGATGTTTTGTGTTGGTTGTGGCCGTACTGTTGGTCTGGGTCTGGAGTCTGGCCCCGGCCGCTCAGGATGCCTCCTTTGCCGGCCAGGATCTGCATCTATCGGGAAAGACGATGAAGGTTTCCCGCTCGGCCGATCCGGCGGAAAAGCACATCCTGATCTTCGAAGACGGCATGACCCTGCGGCTCGGCGACAATCAGCTTTCCAGCGACAAGGCGGTCGTGCTAATCACCCGGGTGCAGACCGAACATCGGGGCATCCAACGAAACGATTATGATGTCCGCGTGTACCTGGAGCACAATGTCACGGTGATTCAGGGGAAATCCGCCCGAACCTCCGGAGTGGACAACACGGTATTGAACCGTGGACAGGCCCTGGTGGCGCGATTCCTGGTGACCGGGGAGATTTTCGCCGAGGCCGAAATGCAGACGACCGTCAGCGAGGCGGAGATTCGCAAAATCGAGTTGTGCGAGCGAGCCCTGACCGCGGCAGCTCCGATTCGCAGTGAACCCTACATTCGCAAAGAGGCGCAAGTGCCTCCGTTCGAGCGGCCGGTCATGATTGCCACGGCGGCCAAATCCAAGCCGTGGTCGCCGTTGGGACTGTTTGAACCGTTGACGGGCGGGGAAGAACAACCGGCCACCTCGGTTGAACCGGCCTCGCAGGAGCCGCCGGTGGAATACCCCGTCAGCATCGCCGGATTATGGGAACCGGCCCCCAAGATTCAAAACACCGACATGGGTGACGGTCGCTTTGCCGCGACGGTCATGGGTCGGTTTTACCTGTGGCAGAAGCGCGACGATCGCGGCGGACTCATCGAGTTTCAGGCCGACAATGCCGTGATCTTTCACGCCGAGCCCAAGTTCGGCGAGGAATCCAAGAGCCGCAGCGACGGCGTCCTGGCCAGCGGCCGGGTCACCGCCGTCTATGTCCGCGGCAACATCGTGATGACCGAGGGACCCCGAACCATCCGGGCCCACGAAATGTATTACGACTTCCAAAACCATCGCGGTTTCGCCATCCAGGCCGAGTTGCGGACCTTCGATCCCAAACGGGAATTGCCGATTTATCTTCGGGCCCAGCAGCTCCGTCAGGTTTCCGGGTCGATGTTCGAGGCCGACCAGATCACGCTGACCACCAGCGAGTTCTACCTGCCGCAGATTTCATTGAACGCTTCGCGGATGGTCCTGACCGATACGACCAACATCGATTCGCGGACCCCGGCCGGTCCCGACAAGAAGAGTTTCGAAGGCACGCTCTACGATGTCGATATGAAGCTGGGCAGCGCCACGATCTTCCGGTGGCCGAAACTGCAGACGGACTTTGTCCGTCCGGATGTCCCGATCCGCCGCCTGCAATTCGGGAGCGATTCGCAATATGGAACGACGCTCCAGACGCAGTGGCACCTGGCCCGGTTGTTGGGCTGGAAAGAGCCGAAAGGCATGGACACGAATCTGGCGGTCGACTACTACAGCAAACGCGGCGTCGGCGTCGGCGTCGAATCCGAATACAAGTTCGACAAGTCGTATGGCGAGCTGATCGGCTATGTCATGACCGACCGCGGAACCGACGACCTGGGCCGTGTCTCCAGCCGCAAGAATGTCGATTCCGGCGAGGATATTCGCGGGCGATTCACCCTCCGCCACCGCCAGTATCTGCCGTACGATTGGCAGTTGACCGTCGAAACGGGATACCTGTCGGATGAGAATTTCCTCGAATGGATGTACCAGGATGAATTCAATGTCGGCAAAGCCCAGGAGACGCTGGTCCATCTCAAGCGGATCCGGGACAACTGGGGCTTTTCCTTCCTCAACAAATTCCGCATCAACGATTTTGAGACGATGACCGAAGAACTGCCGACGACGGAATTTCACTGGACGGGCCAGTCGTTCTGGGATGACCAGTTGACCTTCTACAGCGACACACAGGCCAGCCGGATGCGGTATCGCCGCGGCGACAATAAGGTGGCAACGGAACCCGGCGATTTTTATACCTTCTTCAGTTCCCGCAACGAGGTCGATATGCCGATGCGGGTTTATAACGCCAAAGTGGTGCCCTATGTGGCTGGAACCTTCAGTTACGAGGACCAGTTGGGATACCGTACGGAACTGGACAACACGCTGGTTGGGACCCACGATCGCCAAGACCAGGTCTCTCTCGGCGAGGTCGGGGTTCGGGCCTCGACCCAATTCTGGAAGGCCGACCCCTTCGTGCAGTCGCGGTTCTGGGACATCAACGGACTACGGCATGTCGTTACGCCGCATGTGGAAGCGGCGGCATTCGAGGCCAGCGACGAAGTCTCCGACATGCGCGACTTGGTGAACCTCGGCCTGTCGCAGCGATGGCAAACCCGTCGTGGACCTCAGGAAAAGCTGCACACCCTCGACTGGATCCGGTGGGATGTGGACACGACCCTGGTCAGCGATAACGCCGACCCCTCGGTAGGTCCGTGGGACTTGGCCTGGACCAACCCTGCGATCCCGATGGCCGTGCGGCGGTCGGTCGGGGAATTCGGCGTCATGCGGGATTCGGTCAGTAGCGATTTCGAATGGCGGCTCAGCGACACGACGACCATTCTCAGCGACATGATGTACGACATCCGCAGCGGGTATGTCCAGCAGCTCAACATCGGCGTTTCGCGGTATATCTTTCCGGACTTGAGCTATTATGTCGGCAGCCGGTATTTGCGGAATGTGGTCGTCGATGTCTCCGCGGCGAACAATGGCGGCAAGGCGATCCACGAGGAAGGATCTCATGCGTTGGTGACGGCCGTGGCCTACAATCTCAATGAGCGATACACGACCATCGTCTCGCAGGAATACAACTTCGACTACGAGCAGAGCATCCGTAACGAAGTGACCCTGCTGCGGCGGTATCATCGGATATTTTACGGGTTGAGCTATTCAATGGATGCCATGCGGGATCGCCAGTCCATCATGTTCAGCATCTGGCCGCAGGGCGTCAAGGAACTGACCGTCGGCTCGCGGCGGTATTACGGCGTGACCGGTCCGCTGCGGGAAGAGTAGGGATGATCCAGACCCCTTCCGGGGCGACGGGAAAAACGCGGAACAAAATAAACAGGAAAAACAGTTGTCGTAAGGAGCAGAATATGCCGTTAGTCGGTACCAAGAAAATGTTTCAGATGGCGTACAAAAACGGATACGCCATCGGCGCTTTCAATGTCAACAACATGGAAATCACCCAGGGGATCGTGGAAGCGGTCGCCGAGGAGCAGGCCCCGCTGATCCTGCAGATCAGCAAGGGCGCCCGCGAGTATGCCAAGATGAGTTACCTGCGGGGTATCATCGATGTGGCGGTTAAAGAGAACCCCGGTATCCCGATCGTGATCCACCTGGATCATGGCGACACCTTCGAGCTCTGCAAGCAGTGTGTGGACGACGGCTACACCTCGGTGATGGTCGATGCCTCGCATGAGCCGTACGAGGACAACATCAAGTTGACTCGGAAGGTCGTCGAGTATGCCCATTCCAAGGGCGTGGTGGTGGAAGCGGAACTCGGCCAGCTCGGCGGCATCGAGGAACATGTCAAGGGTGTCGATGATGTCGCCGCGCACCTGACCGACCCGAACCAAGCTGTGGACTTCATCAAGCGGAGCGGCTGCGACTCGCTGGCGCTAGCCATCGGGACCAGCCACGGCGCCTACAAGTTCAAAGCTGCGCCCATGCTGGCCTTCGATGTCATCGAAAAAATCCACAAGCTCATGCCCGGCTTTCCGCTGGTCATGCACGGCTCCAGCAGCGTCCTGCAGGAGTTCAAGGACCTGATCAACAAGTACGGCGGCAAGATGCCCGATGCGATGGGCGTTCCCGAAGAGGCGATCACGAAGGCCTCGAAGATGGGCGTCTGCAAGGTCAACATCGACACCGACCTGCGGATGGCCCTGACAGCCAAGATTCGCCAGGTCTTCGCCGAAAAGCCCGGCGAGTTTGACCCGCGCAAATACCTGGGACCCGGGCGCGAGGCGATCAAGAAAATGGTCAAGCACAAACTCCATGTGCTCGGTTGTGCCGGCAAGGCCGCCGAGTGCCTGTAGTCTGAAAGTTGTCGAAATAACTGTGTAAGCGAATCGTCTCCGGCAGATCGTCGGAGTCCTGAATTCAATTCTTCAGGGCTGTCGGTCTGCCGGAGAATTTCCGTCCAGACAAATCATGATGGGGTTGGATTCTTGAATACGAAAAAGATGATCGATCGGTATATCGGGATTCTGGTGTGGGTGATGTTGTCACTGGCTATCGTGGGATGCGAACCGCCCAAGGAAACGCCGGCCACCCCGTCCAAGACCGCAACGGCCGAGTCGGCGCCGGCTTCTCAGGTCGTCCAGCAGGCCGCCGCCGATATCCAGAAGGGCGACTTCGCCGGCGCCGAGCAGGTTCTCAAACAGGTTCCGGCCGAACAGGGAAACGCGTCTATCGTTTCACTCGATCGGGCGATAAAAGAGTATCAGCGAATCGAAGCCGACCGAAAGACCCGCAAAGAAAAGGCCTTGGCCAACCAGCTCGCCCAGATCGATAAGCTTCGCAAGAAATACGAGCCGGATGTCGCGCCCGACCCCAACCAGATGGGCGAGATTCTGGCCGAGGTTGTCAAAACCGGCGAGTACACCGACGCGGCGCAGAAAGAGACCCTGCTGGAAAATCCTTTCATTCGCCGGGTGATTTCGCGGGCCCAGGAAAAGGGCAAGCAACTGGCCGACGAGGGCAAATGGGTGGACGCCTATACTTCCTGTTACTACTGGCTCAGTTCGCTGTTCGAAAGCAAACCCGAGTACAAGCATTTTGCCGAGCAACTGACCGAAATGGCGACGGTGGAGATGGCCCTGCAGGATGACAGTTGCGGCGCCACCAGCAAGGACCGCCACGCGGGGATCAAGTCCGAGATGTTCCTCAAGGCGATCAGCGCGCTGGATATGTATTATGTCAGTCCGATCGATTATTCCGAGATGGCCAAAAAATGCATTCTCCGTTGCCGCCTGTTGGGAGATGTCCTGATGCGGTCCAAGGCCAAGCTGGCCTACTCGGCCGACAAGGACAAGGCCGAGGCATGGCTATCGGGCATCGGCAAGATCGAGAAGGCCGTGGCTGAAGATAAGGAGATGAACAAGAACCGGCTTTTGGCGGTCTTTGACGAGACCCTGACCCTCAATGAGATTTCGCTGGGATTGCCAAAAGAAATCGTCATCGCCCAGTTCACCGAAGCGGCTTTGGCGTCGCTGGATCCGTTTACGAATCTCATCTGGCCCTGGCAGGTCAGCGATTTCCAGAAGAACATGACCAAGCAGTTTACCGGAATCGGTATTGAAATCTCCAAGGCGACCGGCATGTTGAAGGTTGTCAGCCTGCTTCCGGATACGCCCGCCTACACTTCGGGCCTAGACGCCGTGGATGTCATCACGGCCGTTGATGGCGAGCCAACCAAGGAGATGAGCATCTTCTGCGCCGTCAGCAAGATCACCGGCCCGGAGAATACCCAGGTAACGCTGACGGTTAAACACGCCGCCACCAAGAAGATCGAAGACATCACCATCACCCGCAAGCGAATTGTGGTTCCTCCCATCCGGGGTTGGCAACGGGTCGAAAACGGGGCTTGGCGATATATGGTCGATCCGCAAGCGGGAATCGGTTACCTGCGGATCACGGACTTTACCGAAAGCGTCGTCGAGGATGCCGACCGCATTCTCAAGGAGATGGAGGACCAGGGACTCAAGGGGCTGATCATCGACCTGCGATTCAATTCCGGTGGCTACTTGCTGAGCGCGTCGGGAATCTCGGATCTGTTCCTGGAAAGCGGGTTGATCGTCAAGAGCAAACCCCGGCAAGGTTTTTCGGATCCCATAAAGGCCCATAAGGCTGGAACGCACCCGAATTACCCGATCGTGATCCTGATCAACGGCCAATCGGCCAGTGCCTCGGAGATCGTGGCCGGGGCTCTGCAGGACGAAAAACACAAGCGGGCCCTGCTGGTCGGCAGCCGCACCTATGGCAAGGGCAGCGTGCAGGTCGTCGTGAACTTTACCGGCGATGGTTCGCAGCTCAAATATACGATGGCCTATTATTACCTGCCATCGGACCAGCCGGTGAAAAACCGGTATGTCATGGAAAAACTCGGACGCAAGGATTGGGGCATCGCCCCGGATGTCGAAGTGGAACTGAAACTCAACGAGCTGCGGGAAATGATCGATGTCCAGCGCGCCAATGATGTCCTGGCCAAGGCCGATCACGACAAGACCAATCCGGTCAAACGCTTCTCGCTGGCCGAGACGCTCAAGTCGGATCCGCAAATGGAGGTGGGGATCCTGGTTCTCAAGGCCCGGATGGTCCAGGCGGGGATCGAATTGCCCCCGCCGGCTGCACCGACGACTTCCGAAAAGTGAGAGGGCCGGGACGATGCAACGCAAAGTACCAGGCAAACTGGAGCTGCAGCGCCGCGAAAAGCTGGCCAAACTCCAGCAACTGGGCGTCGATCCCTATGGCGGCCGATACGACGGGATCGAGTCGGCCCAATCCGTTCGCGACCGGTATGTGGACAACCAGGAAGGCCAGCGGGCCTGTGCGGCCGGGCGAATCGTCCTGCTGCGGGATATCGGCAAGCTGGTATTCATCACGCTGCGGGACTGGACCGGGACAATCCAGTTGGGCATCAGCAAGCAAATACTCGCGGCCCAGTGGGATGTCATCAAGCTTCTGGATCTGGGCGATCTGATCTGTGCCGAAGGGACACTGGGCCGGACCAAGACCGGCGAGTTGACGATCTGGGTGGACAAGTTCACCGTCATGGCCAAGTCCCTGCTGCCGCCGCCGGAGAAATTCCACGGCCTGGAAAATGTCGATCTTCGGTACCGCCAGCGGTATGTCGATTTGTGGGCCAATCCGGAGGTGACAGTTCGTTTCCGTCAGCGGAGCCGAACCCTGGACACGATCCGCCGCTTCCTGCAGGATCGGGGATTTGTCGAGGTGGAAACACCGATGATGCAGGCGATCGCCGGCGGGGCGGCGGCGCGGCCATTCATCACCCACCACAACGCGCTGAATCTTGATCTGTACCTGCGGATCGCGCCGGAGCTGTTCCTCAAGCGGCTCTTGGTCGGCGGCATGGAGAGGGTATTCGAAATCAACCGGAACTTCCGCAACGAAGGCCTGAGCACCCGGCATAACCCGGAATTCACGATGATGGAACTGTATCAGGCCTACGGCGATTACCATGCGATGATGGAAATCACTGAGTCGTTGATCACAACCCTGGTCGGGCAACAGAGTACGGATGCGTCGTTGCCTTTTGGGGATTTGCAGATCCACTATGCCCGTCCATGGCGCAAGGCCCGATATGCTGACCTCGTTAAAGAATATGCGGGGTGTTCGATCGACGATCTGGCGGTGGTACGGGCCAAGGCCCGGTCGATGGGCATTCAGGAAGCGGGCATGGACGATGCCGTGGTGATCAATGAGGTCTTCGAAGGGACCGTGGAGCATCATCTGGTCGATCCGACCTTCGTGATGGACTATCCGGCGGCGCTGTGCCCGCTGACGCGGCGAAGCAAGACCGATCCGCGGTATGCCGAACGATTCGAACTGTTTATCGGGCGGATGGAGGTGGCCAACGCCTACACCGAGCTCAATGACCCGCAGGTGCAGGAAGATAACTTTCTCCAGCAGCTCCGCGGTCAGGCCGAGACGATGGCCACGATGGACGAGGATTTCGTCACGGCACTCAAGTACGGCATGCCGCCGGCGGGCGGACTGGGCATCGGCATCGATCGGTTGATCATGCTGCTGACCAACGCGACGAGCATCCGGGATGTGATCCTGTTCCCGCTGCTCAAGCCCGCGCCGGCCGAGACGCCGGAAGAACCGGTTGCAGAATAGGCCATGCCGAAGACCTACCGGCTACGAAATCCGGATCCGGGGAGTAACCGGCAATGAGTGTACTCAGCTTGTTTTTGGCCTGTCGATACCTTCGCCGCCGCAAGATCGTTCTGTTGAGCATCGCGGCGGTGGCCCTGTCGTGTGCTCTGTTGATTACGGTGGCGGGCCTGTTTACCGGATTTATCAATGCCTTCGAGGGCAGCGCCACGCGGCACATGGGGGATGTCCTCCTGTCGGCCCCGTCAGATATGAAAATTCCGGGTTTCCGCGGCCTGATCGACGAATTGCAATCCGATTCACGGATTCAGGCGGCGACGGCGGTGTTGCAGTCGCAGGGGTTGCTCCTGCTGGGCCAGGGCAAGGTACGGGCTGTGCAGGTCTGGGGGATCGAACTGCCGCAGCGGGCCGCCGTCTCGCCGATTCAGGAATTCCTGCTCCGTCAAAAAACATCTGCGGCGGAACCTTCGTTCGCGATGGATACCGTCACGGCCGACGAAGGGGGATTTGTGGGGATCGGGGTGGCTGCCTCGCCCGACGAAACGACGGACGAATACGATCTCGATACGATCCGGTCGGAAACCATCGGAAGCCGCGTCCTGCTAACCACCGGAGCGGCCCGGCAGACCAAGCCCGGCGAAACTGCATCCAGTACCCAGCCGGATCAAACCCAATATGTGCGAAAGGCGATTCGCTTTACCATCACCGATGTGGTCTATACGGGGATGTATGAGCTGGATCAGACTTTTATTTACCTGCCAATCGGGACGCTGTCGGCGAAGTTGAATCCCGACAATCCGCCGTTGGCTGACCGAATCCAGGTTCGTCTGAAACCGGGTGTCGCCCCGGAAGTGGGGATCGCGGCGGTCAGGGAGGTCTGGCTTCGCTGGGCCGACAAACAGGGATTCCTGTGGGCCGAGTATGCAAAGGTGATATCCTCCAAGGCCCTGCAGGCCGACTTGATCGCCGAGTATCACAAGCAAATGCGGATGCTGATGATGATCTTCGGGCTGGTCAGCGCCGGCGTGGTGCTGCTGGTCTTCTGCATTTTCTATCTGATCGTGATGACCAAGCAAAAGGATGTCGCGATCCTCAAAAGCTGCGGGCTGGGATCGGCGGCGGTGGGAGGACTATATGTTTTCTTCGGCCTGACGATCGGGGCGGTCGGTTCGGGGCTGGGAATCGTGCTGGGATATCTGATCACGCGAAACATCAACGCCATCGAGCGGTGGATCAGCGTGGCGTTCGGCCTGAAGCTTTGGAAGAGCAGTACCTACATGTTCAGCCGGATCCCCAGTCAGATGGACTGGGATTCGGTGGCGTGGATCACCCTGGCGGCCATTCTGGCGGCGGGGATCGGTTCGCTGATTCCGGCCGCGGCGGCCGCGCGGGTCCGGCCGGTCCGACTTCTGCGATATGAGTGACGATGTATCAGTGGATATTGCCAACCCGATATATATTGAAGCGACGGATCACCCTGTTGGCGATCGCGGCGGTGGCCCTGTGCGTGTTTATCGTCGTGGTCGTGATGACAGTGATGAACGGTCTGGTGGAGGAGTTCCGCGGCAAGAATCACCGCTTCATCGGCGATTGCGTGGTCAGCACTGAGTCGCTGGTGGGCTTTGCCTATGCCGACGAATTCCTGGCCCAGCTCGACCGGCAGGAATACATCGAAGGCGCATCGCCCGTCGTTCGCGGCTTTGGCCTGATGACACAGCCCGGCGCCGAATGGAACATGGGCGTGGAAATCTGGGGCCTCAATCTCCGGCGGCATGTCGAGGCCACGGACTTCGCCCAGACGCTGTTTTACGGCAAGCCCAATCCAACCGAGGCATTTGTCCCTTCGTATAACCCTTCCCTGCCGGGATGCATCATCGGCATTGACATGATGCCCGGCAGACGCCATCAAGACGGGACTTACTCCCATCCGCCCCAGGCCCCGCAATATGAAATGATCGTTAGCGGTTTTCCGCTGACACCCAAAGGCGGTCTGGCCCGGGCCGGTACCGATCTGGTCAACACCCTCCATGTTTATTTCAGCGACGACAGCCACAGTGGCCTGGTCAAAATCGACGGCCGCGTGGTCTATCTTCCGTATGCGACGGCCCAGGAACTGTTCGGCATGGCCGGAACCGTCCCGCGAACTAACGCCGTCCACATCCGATTCCGTTCGACCGTGGGGCTTGAGGAAGGGTGCCGACAGGTGCGGGATCTCTGGAGCGAGTTTGCACTATCCTGCAAGGGCCGGGAGTACGCCAATCTTTTGGAGGAAGTCCGGGTCCAAAGCTGGATCGAAAACCGGCGCGGCGCCATCGCCCCGATGGAAAAAGAGCAGACGATGATGATTTTCCTGTTTCTGATGCTCGGGGTGATCACGGTGTTCATCATCTTCGTGGTGTTCTACATGATCATCAGCCACAAGAGCAAGGACATCGGCGTACTGCGGTGCCTGGGCGTGTCGTCGGCCGGAGTCTTGGCGATGGTCCTGATCTTTGCCTCGCTGGTGGGCATCATCGGCGGTGGGATCGGCATTGCCGGTGGCTGGGCGTTTCTGGCGAAGGTCAATGTCATCGAAGACTGGCTTTATCAAACCCGGGGCTGGCAGGTCTGGAATCGCAGCGTTTATGCCATCGGCGAGATTCCCAACCAGGTCCATGCCTCGGTTCTGGCCGTGATCGGCATCTCGACCCTGGTGGCCTGCTGGCTGGGGGCGTTGATTCCGGCCCTGCAGGCGGCGCGAAAACAACCGGTCGAGACCTTGCGGGTGGGGATGCTGTGAAGAATTGTCGAGATAGGAAATCCCGATGAGCGTAATCCTGACAACCACGGGTGTGACAAAGTCCTACCGTATGGGGCCCAATATCCTGGAGGTCCTGCGGGGCGTCGATTTTGCCGTCGAGGCCGGGGATTTTGTGGCGATGGTAGGGGCATCCGGCAGCGGTAAAAGCACTTTCCTGCATATCCTGGGGGCCTTGGACAATCCCGACAAGGGCGATGTGGTCTTTGAGGGGCAGAACATCGCTCGCCTGGGCCGGGGGCGGTTAAATGAATACCGTAACCGGTCGGTCGGCTTTGTTTTTCAGTTCTACCACCTGCTGGATGAACTGGATGTGGTCGAAAACACGGTTTTACCGGCCATGGTGACCTCCGGCGTCCTCGGTTGGCCGGCCCGGCGCGGCCCGGCCCGCCAGCGAGCGATTGAGCTGCTCCGGCGGTTCGGCCTCGGCGAGCGATTACGCCACAAACCCTATCAACTTTCCGGAGGTGAGCGGCAACGGGTTTCGATCGCCCGGGCTCTGATGAACCGCCCAACCCTGCTTTTAGCGGATGAACCGACCGGCAACCTTGACTCAAAAACGGGAAATGATATACTGAATGTTCTCGAAGGATTGAATCGAGAAGGCCAGACCATCCTGTTGGTCACGCACGATGATCGGATTGCCCGCCGGGCACACCGCATCGTCCGGCTGGCGGATGGTCGAATGGTCGCGGATCGTATGCAATAGCCGTGGGCGCTTTCGGAAAGGCGCGGCGGGCGGACAGTTTTACGGAGAATGGTCATGTCGAAGATCTGGCTGGATGGAAAATTGGTCGATCGCCAGGATGCGAAGATATCCGTGTTCGATCACGGATTGCTGTACGGGGACGGAGTCTTCGAAGGGATCCGGGTATATAATGGAAAGATATTCGAGTTCGAAGCTCACATCCGCCGGCTCTACGAATCCGCCAAGGCGATCCGGATGGAAGTCCCGATGACCGCCGCCGAACTCAGCGAGGCGGTGACCGAGACCGTCAAGGCCAACAACATCAAGAGCGGCTATATCCGGCTGGTCGTGACCCGCGGCGTGGGCGACCTTGGGCTTAATCCGTTCCTGTGCAAACGGGCGTCGGTGTTCATCATTGCCGACCACATCAAGCTGTACCCCGAGGAATACTATGAGAAGGGAATGAAGGTCGTCAGTGCTTTGACTGTTCGCAACCACCCGTTGTCGTTGCCGCCGCAGGTCAAGAGCTTGAATTACCTCAACAACATCCTGGNNCGAGGCCCTCGATGCCGGCGCCGGCGAGGCGATCATGTACAATCACGAGGGATTCGTCGCCGAGGCCACGGGAGACAATGTCTTTGTCGTCCGCGGTGGCGTGATCTTTACGCCCCCCGTTCAGGCCGGATCGCTCGAAGGGATCACCCGGGCCGTGGTCATCCATCTGGCCAAAGCCGACGGGTTCGAAGTCGTCGAAAAGAATCTGACGCGCTTTGACCTGTATGTTTCCGACGAAGTGTTCCTGACAGGCACCGCCGCCGAGGTCATCGGCGTGGTGACCATCGATGGCCGGATCGTCGGCGACGGCAAACCGGGAACGATTACCCGCCTGCTGCGAAAGAAGTTCTACGACTATGCCCACTCCTGATTCGGTCTCGACGGCGGCGGGGCTCTCGAATATTCCCTGGTCGGAGGCCCTGGCCCTGATCGAAGGCGATCTGGCCCGGGTCCGCGCCGTGATCGCCGAGCAGATGGCCACGCCCTTCGGTTCGATCAATCGGCTGTTGCAGAATGTTTCCGCCGGGTCGGGCAAGATGCTCCGTCCGGCTTTGGTCCTCTTGAGCGGGCAATGCTGCGGCAATCTGAGCCCCCATCATATCACCCTTGCGGCGATGGCCGAATTGATCCATACGGCCTCGCTGCTGCACGACGATGTNNGCGGCGGTCCTGCTGGGCGATTTCCTGCTCAGCCGGGTCTTTGCCCTTGGCATGGAGTTCGACGATCCCAGGATCGGCCGGACCTTTTCGGCGACGGCGATGGCGCTGTGCCAGGGGGAGCTGCTGCAGAACATTCAACGACAGAATTGGCAACTGGATGAGCCTACTTACCTGGAAATCATTGGCGGCAAAACGGCGGAGCTATTCGGCAGTTGTTGTTCATTGGGGGCGTTGGCGGCCGGGGCCGATTCGACCGCCGAAGATGCCTTGCGGCGGTTCGGGATTCAGCTCGGCCTGGCCTTCCAGATTACCGACGATCTGCTGGATATCGCCGGGCGGGAGGACAAGGCCGGCAAGACCCTGGGAACCGATCTGGACAAGCGAAAACCAACGCTGCCGGCGATCCATGCCCTCCAAACGGCGACGGCCGCTCAGCGGACCGAATTGCTGCAACTGTTGTCCGGGGCCAACGATCGTCCACGATTGGTCCTGCTTCTGCAACAATGCGGAGGGCTTTCGTACGCCCGATCGAAGGCCATCCATGTGTGTCAGGAGGCGATTCGATGCCTGGAGAGTTTGCCTGACATGCCAGCCCGATCGGCCTTGATTCGTCTGACGGAGGGAATCGTCGGCCGTTCGGCCTGATCCCGAGTTCTGCGATTCCATCGAGGATCGTCGATGAAAGATCAATCCGGTCCCGATCTGACTGCTCGACAAGTCGCCGTTGAGGCCTTGACTGGTTTCGACCGCGNNCGGGGCCGACCTGCAGCAACACCTGCATGACCTGCTCAACCGAACCGATCAGCGGGCCCAGGCGACCGATCTGGTCTATGGCGTGGCCCGCAATCGGACCCTGCTGGATCATGTTCTCCTTCAATTCGGCGATGTCGATTCTCGTCGAGTGCCTCGCCGACTGATGAATCTCCTGCGGGTCGGCGCCTACGAATGGATCTATGCCCCGCAGACCGCCGAGTATGCCATCGTCGATGAAGCGGCCCGGCTGGCGGGCCTTGGTGGCGGCCGCAAGCAGGTGGGTTTTGTCAACGCCGTTCTCCGCAATCTCGGCCGGGCAATCCAAAATCGAAGCGTCCCGCGGGAATCGGCCGATCCCTGTCGCTGCGTTCCGCAATCGTCCTCAACCGGATGTCTTTTTCGGCAGCCCGTTTTGCCGGACCCGACCGAGATGTCTGCCGAATTCTTTTCGCTGGCTTTTTCACTGCCGATATGGCTGATGCGGGAATGGACGAAACAATGTCTCGATGTCGTCTGGATGATGTGCCTGGGAACCAATCGAAGACCCAGTCTATTCCTACAGCCCAATCCCCTGAAGACTTCGCCACAAGCGATGCTGGATCGTCTGGTTCAATCCGGCCTCGAATGCCGGATGACTTCCTTGCAGCAAATTCAATTGCATCCGGGTCATCCCGTGGCCGATCTTCCGGGATTTCAGGAGGGCTGGTTCCATGTCCTCGATCCGACCTCCACGATGCCGGTCAATATCCTCGATCCGCNNTGTGTGCCGCGCCCGGCGGCAAGACAGCCCTGATGGCCGAGCAAATGAACAATCACGGGACGATCTACGCAACGGATGCCGATCCGCAGCGGCTTGCATTGGTCTGCGAGAATTGTCAGCGGTTAGGGATCGAGATCGTCAAGATATGCCGGGAACCCTCGGAACTGCCGAAGGGGATTCTCTTCGACGCCGTGCTGGCCGATGTGCCCTGTTCCAACTCTGGTGTCATGGCCCGGCGCTGCGAGGTCCGATACCGGATTACGCCACAAGCCGTGAAGTACCTTGCCAGTACACAGTATAGCATCCTGGAAATTGCCGCTGCAATGGTCCGCCCCGGCGGGCGGATCGTTTACAGTACCTGCAGTGTCCTGGAAGAAGAAAACAACCAACAGATCGAGCGATTTCTCGATTGCCACCCTGACTTTGATTTTCATCATGCCGCACTCCATCCCCCCCGGCCTCAAACTCCGGAAAGGCGCGATTGCGACGGCGGTTTTGCCGCCCTGCTAATCCGCCGGTAATCGACTCGGCGCAACTGACTATTCACAGGTTATCCACAATGCCATT
>PMBP01000189.1 GCA_003152975.1 Phycisphaerales bacterium
GGCATCGCCTGGCTCGACACCGGCACGCCCGAGTCGATGCTGCAGGCCTGTACCTTCGTGCAGACCGTTCAGCAGCGGCAGGGCCTGATGATCGCCTGCCCGGAGGAAATCGCATTTCGCATGGGGTGGATCGACGCCCTGCAACTGGCCAAGCTGGCCGAGCCGCTCAAGAAGAATCAGTATGGTCAGTACCTGCTCCAGATTGTGGAAGGGGGGCCCCAATGAATGTGATTGCCACGGCGATTCCCGGCGTGATTGTGCTGGAGCCGAAGGTCTTCGGCGACGATCGCGGGTATTTTCTGGAGACCTGGAGCCGCCAGAAGTATGAGGCGGCCGGAGTGCCGGCGACCTTCGTACAGGACAATGTTTCGTTTTCCCGTAAGGGTGTTTTGCGCGGGCTGCATTATCAGAACCCGCAGGCCCAGGGCAAACTTGTGCAGGTCATGTCCGGTGAGGTCTTTGATGTGGCCGTCGATATCCGCGTCGGTTCGCCAACCTTCGGCAAATCGGTCGGCGAAATCTTGTCGGAAAAGAATCATCGGCAGATGTACATCCCCCCGGGATTGGCCCACGGTTTCTGCGTGCTGAGCGAAACGGTTTTGTTCGCCTACAAATGTACGGACACCTACAATGCCGCCGCCGAAGGTGGGATCTGCTGGAATGATCCGGACCTGGGCATCGATTGGCCGACCCGCCAACTGGTCCTGTCTCCGAAGGATGAGAAATATCCTCGGCTTCGGGAAGTTCCGAAGGATCGCTTGCCCGTTTTCGGAGCCGGACGATGAAGGGACCGATTGCGATTCTCGGCGCCCGTGGGATGCTCGGTACCGATCTGGCCGCGCAATGTGCAAAGGCGGGATTGGCGACGGTCGTGTTCGACCTTCCGGAGTTTGACATCACCAAGGTCGACGCTATTCGCCGCGCGATCGGTGGCGCATCGGCCGTGGTCAACTGTGCGGCCTATACAAATGTGGAAAAGGCCGAAGCAGAGCCCGAACTGGCCGCGAAGATCAACGCCGAAGCGGTCGGTCTATTGGGCGAACTGGCCAAACAGGCCGGCGTTGCGGTTTTGCATATCAGTACCGATTTTGTCTTTGACGGCCGCCTCGATCGTCCGTATGCCGAGACCGATCCGGCCAATCCGGTCAGTGCCTATGGCCGGACGAAATATCAGGGCGAACTGGCCCTGGCCCAAAGTGGTTGCCGCCATTGCATCATTCGCGTCCAGTGGACTTATGGCCGGGCGGGAGTAAATTTCGTCCGCAAGATCCTCGACGCCGCCCGATCCGGAAAACCGATGAAGGTCGTCAGCGACCAGGTCGGCTCGCCCACGGCGACGGCGGAAGCCGCTAAGGCGGTCGTCGCGATGCTACAATTACCGTCGGGCCTTCCGCAAGGCCTGTATCATTTCGCCGCGGCCGGATTCGTCAGTCGGTTCGACATGGCGCGGCATATCGTCGAGCGTTTGCAGCTTTCGGTTGTGCCGCAGCCGTGCAAGACCAGCGATTTTGTCACCGCGGCCCAGCGGCCGCTGAACAGTTGTTTTGATTGCCGAAAGATCGCCCGCGTGCTGCCCGAGCCGATCGCCGAGTGGCAGGGGCCGTTGAACGCCTATCTGGAGTCGCTATGAAGATCCTGGTAACCGGCGGTGCCGGATTCATCGGCAGCAATTTTGTGCGAATGGTTCTTTCGGAGCACAAGGATATCCATGTTGTCAATATCGACAAGCTGACCTATGCGGGCAACCTTGAAAACCTCCAGGGCTTTCTGGAGCATCCCAATCACCGCTTTGTCCGCGGCGATATTTGCGACGGCTCGCTGATCGCGCGGCTGATCGACGAACACAAATTCGACGCGATCGTCAATTTCGCGGCCGAAAGCCATGTAGATCGTTCGCTGGTGGACGCCGATGTGTTCATCGAGACCAATGTCAAAGGAACGCTGACGCTGCTGAAGGCCGCGCTGGACAAAAAGGTCCCGCGGTTCATTCAGGTCTCCACCGACGAGGTCTATGGCTCGCTGGGCCCGCAGGGCCTGTTCACCGAGCTCTCGCCGATCCAGCCGAACTCGCCGTATTCGGCAAGTAAAGCGTCGTCCGACCATTTGGTGCGGGCGTTCGGCCACAGCTTCGGCCTCAATACCAACATCACCCGCTGCTCGAACAATTACGGCGAATACCAGTTCCCCGAAAAGATGATCCCGCTGATGATCCACAATGCCCTCAACGACAAGCCCCTGCCCGTCTATGGCGACGGCCTGTATGTCCGCGACTGGCTGTATGTCTATGACCACTGCACGGCCATCTGGAAGGTTCTGACGGCGGGGCGGCCCGGCGAGGTGTACAACATCGGCGGCAACAACGAAAAGACCAACCTCGAAGTGGTCGGGTTGATCCTGGACCGGCTCAAAAAGCCCAAGACCCTGATCCGTCATGTGACCGACCGTCCCGGCCACGACCGCCGTTACGCGATCGATTCCGGCAAGACCATGCGGGAACTGGGCTGGAAGCCCTCGGTGACCTTCGAGCAGGGAATTCTCAAGACCATCGATTGGTATCTGGCCAACGCGGCTTGGCTCAACCATGTCGTGTCCGGTCAGTATCAGAGTTACTATCAGAGCATGTACGCCAATCGCTGATCGGCGGCGTTTATTTGCCGGCAGGGTCGCGGTTGGATTTTGGAGCAAGGAATGCGCAAAGAAGCGAAAGTATTCTGGAGAATTTTCAAATTTATTTGGCCGCAGTGGCCGCAACTGATCGGGGTTGTGGGGGCGGCCCTGCTGATCGCGATTCTGTTCGGCCTGAGCTTTATGACGGTCCTGCCGTTGTTGAAGGTCATGATGAGCGAGGAGGGCCTGCACGGATGGGTCGATCGCAAGTCCAGCAACCTGCGGTACGGCATGGATTTCTATGTGCCCGATCGATCGGACCTGCTTGGCCAGCAGGATATGATCTATTATCTGCGGGTTACGCGGGTCGATGAGGATTCGGTTGCGGCCCGATCGGGCGTTCATCTCGAGGACCGGATCGTGCAGGTTGGTTCCCCCGACAGTTCGGGGCGAATGGGCTCTCCGGTGATGCTGGAGCGGCTGGCCCTGGCGGCCGACGGGACCGTGATTCCGATGGCGATCCAGAGGCCGTCGAGCGGTGGCGGGATTCAAACGGTTCCGTTGGCCTTGGCGAGTCTGCCCAAGCCGGACGAGGTCCGAGCCGATCAAATGCGATGGTTCAAGCGGGTTCAGTGGCTGGGCCGATGGAATATGGTTCGATTCTCGCAATGGGCCGTCGGCCACCTGCCGCGAAACGAGCCGCTGGGCAACAAGGCCCGCTCCGTCAAGTTCATCATTATGGCGATGATGATCGTGACATCTATTCGATGTATCGCAACTTTCACGCAGAGGTACCTGGCGGAAAAGGTCGTCCAGACAACGATCGCCCAACTGCGACGCGAGATTTTTTCCCATGTGATGATCATGCCGGTCGGATTCTTCTCCCGTACCGAGAAGGGCACCAGCGATACCGTCAGCCGGATTCTGGGCGACACGGCCTCGGCCGGAAAAGGCGTCAAGATCCTGCTGGGCAATGCCCTCCGCGAGCCGCTCAAGGCGATGGTCGGCGTTACGGCCGCGATGCTGATCGACTGGAAGTTGACCTTGATCTTCATCGCCGCCGCGCCGCCGACGGTGGGGCTGATGAGCTTACTCGGCAAAAAGATCCGGAAGGCCTCCAAGCAGGCACTGATGAGTTCGGCTCGTATGCTCGGCAAATTGGAGGGATCGGTCAGCGCCCTGCGGGTGGTCAAGGTCTATAACCAGCAGGGCCACGAGGTCGCCGCTTTCGACGGAATCAACCGCAGTTTTCTTCGCCGCATCATGCGGATTGAGAAGGTCGATGCGGCAACCGGCCCGCTGATGGAATTCTTCGGGATGATCGCCGGGTCCGCGGCACTGCTGGTCGGGGCGCAATGGGTCTGCGGTCCCAATCCCAGCATGCAGGCCAGCGAGTTCTTTACGCTGCTGCTCCTGCTGGGGACCTCGGCCGAATCCGTCCGCAAGGTCAGCGATGTCTGGAACCGCGTGCAGGAGGCCAACGCCGCCTGCGAACGGGTCTATGAAGTCATCGACGCGGCGCCGGAAAAGGAAAAGCCCAATGCCTCCGTTCTTTCCGTGCCCAGAAAGACCATCGAGTTTCGGGATGTTTCGTTTGTCTATCCGGATACGGATAAAACCGTGTTGAACAAGGTAAACCTCACAGTCACGGTCGGCAAGACGGTGGCGGTGGTCGGACCCAACGGGTCGGGCAAAACGACGCTGATCAATCTGGTCCCGCGATTCTACGATCCCACCGGCGGCGCCGTCCTCATCGACGGAGTCGACATTCAGGATGTGACGCTGTCCAGTCTCCGCGATCAGATCGCGATGGTCACGCAGACTGTCGTGACCTTCAATGACACGCTGGCGGCCAACATCGCCTACGGCCGCCCCGACGCCACCCGGGAGGAAATCATCGAAGCCGCCAAGCGTTCCTACGCCCACGAGTTCATCGCTCCGTTGCCCGACGGTTACGACACCGTCATCGGCGAACACGGTTCGGGGTTCAGCGGCGGGCAACTGCAGCGGATCGTGATCGCCCGGGCGATCCTCAAGAATCCGGCGATCCTGATCTTCGACGAGGCCATGAGCCAGATCGACGCCGACAGCGAATCCAAGATCCAGAAGGCCCTGGCTGGCCTGATCAATGACCGAACCTGTTTTATCATTGCCCATCGCTTTAGCACGGTGATCAATGCCGACCGGATTGTGGTCATGGACAACGGCCAGATCATCGCGCAGGGCCGTCACGACGAATTGACCAAAACCTGTAAGCTCTATCAGAATCTCTACGAAACCCAGTTGCTGGTCGTCGACTGAGCGGACGATCGGGCGCGACCGCCATGGCCGAACTACCCAACAAAGCGACGATCTGCGTGGTGAATTACCGAACGCTGGACTTCACCCGCCTGTGCCTGCGCAGCATCCGCAAATTCACGCAGGAGCCCTGCGAGGTCATCGTCGTCGATAACGATTCGCGGGACGCCTCTGTCGAATACCTGCGGGGCCTGCCGTGGATCCGCCTGATCGAGCGACGAAATGCCAACGACGCCAGCGGCGGCGACGCCCACGGGGCCGCCCTGGACCGGGCGCTGGCCGAATGCCGGACGGAATACTTTGTGTCATTGCACTCCGACAGCTTTCTCCGCCGTCCGGGCTGGCTCGGCGATCTGATCGGCTATTTCAGTTCGCAGACGGCCTGCGTCGGTTCCGGCAAGCTGGAGCTTCGGCCCCTCTGGCAGCAGCGGCTCCACGACGCCTTCGATTTCCGCATGCACCTTCGCCGCCTCCTGCGAACGCCCGATCCGGTGGGCAAGTACCGCTACTACAACCGCACGATCTGCTGCCTGTACCGAACGGAGATCCTTCATCGGGAAAAGTTATCATTCCTGATGGACCGCGACAAGGGCCTCACGGCCGGCAAGCAGTTGTATTTCGAACTGATCGATCGCGGTTATCCGACGGTGGAACTATCGCCGTCGGTGATGGCCCGCTATGTCATCCACCTGACCCACGCGACCGAGCCGGTGGTGGTCAAGGACAGTACGAAGCGTCAAAAGACGGTCCGAAAAATCCAATGGCGGATCGACCGCGTGATGAACGAGCCGTGGGTAAGAGATATTCTTCAAGACGATTCGCTGGATCGCTGACATGGACACGCAACGGATCACGGTTGGATTGCTGTGGGGCAAGTACGCCGGGCCGATAACGACGGTCAACGACCTGGCCCTGGCCCTGGATCCGGCGCGGTTTCGAATCGTCTTTCTCTTTCTCAGCGACGACGGCGGCTGTGACAATCATCTGGCCCGACTAGGGCATCCGGTGATTTTCTTATCTTCTATCAAACGGCTCAACGCCTTCCGGCCGTCGCTGCTGATCCGGCTGATTCAAGCCATTCGCCGCGAGAAGATCGACATCCTGCACTGTCACGCCCACAAGCCGACATTCTACGGGATACTGGCCGGTTGGCTGTGTCCGCGGCTTGCCGTTCTCGGCCATGTCCATGGCCTCAATCGCAGCGCTGGCCTCAATCGCAAGCTGACCAACTGGCTTTTGTTCCACCGGATCAACCGGCTTGTGCCCGTGGCCGATGCCGTCAAAAGGGACATCCTGGCCGACAACTGGGCCCTGCCGGAATCGAAGGTGACGGTTCTGGAAAACTCCATCGACTATGATCGTTTTGCCGGCGATGCGACCCCGGCCGATCAGGCCCGTCAAAAAATGAACATTCCGCAGGATGCCTTTGTCTTCGGTGCGGTAGGGCGGCTGGATCCCACCAAGGGGGTTCCATACCTGATCGATGCCTTCGCCCGTGTTCATCGCGATTTGCCGCAGGCACGGCTTGTGCTGCTGGGCGAGGGCCGGTTCCGGGCGGAATATGAAAAACAGGTTGCCGATCTGGGGCTTGGCGACTGTGTCCACTTTCTCGGCCACCAGCCCAATATCCCTCAGTTGCTCCGGGGCCTGGATGTGTTTGTCATGGCCTCCGTCGCCGAAGGCATGCCCCGCGGGATTCTCGAAGCGATGGCCTCCGGCGTGCCGTGTGTGGCGACCGGCGTCGGCGGCATCCCCGAGATTCTCGGCGACGGCCGATACGGCCTTCTCGCCCGCCCGGCCGATCCGGATTCGCTGGCCCAGGCCTTGCTGTCCATGGCTCGGATGCCGATTGACCGGCGATCCGAACTGGCCGCCGCGGCCCGGACCCGCGCGTGGGATGTCTATTCCCATACGGTGGTCCGTGAAAAGTTGCGAGCGATCTACGAATCGGAATATTCCCGCATCCCCCATCGAGCGGCACCGAATCGTCAGAGCGAGGGGATCTGACCATGGACCGGCCCCTGATTTCCTTCATGTTGTTCGCATACAACCAGGAAAACTATGTCCGCCGCGCCGTCGAGGCGGCGATGGCCCAGACCTATTCTCCGCTGGAAATCATCCTTTCCGACGACGCCTCGTCCGACGGGACCTTTGACCTGATGCGGCAGATGGCCGGGGAATATCGCGGCCCGCATCAGATTCGCCTCAACCGCAATCCGCTCAATCTCGGCATCGGCGGCCATGTTAACCGCCTGATGGAACTGGCCCGGGGCGAACTGATCGTCGTCGCCGCCGGCGATGATATCTCCCTGCCCAACCGCGTCGAACAATGTTGGCAGGCCTACCGCGACTCCGGCGGCACGGCCATGTCCATCTATTCCGGCCTGATCCTCATCGACGAAAACGAGCGGCAGCAGGGAACCGTCCAGCGGCCCCTTCCTCCGGGGATCAACGATCTGGCCTGCCGCATCGCCGACATCGGCGTGTGCGGCTGCTCCCATTGCTGGCACCGAAGCGTATTCGATATCTTCGGGCCGATGATCCAGGAAACCGTCTATGAAGACAAGGCGATCCCGTTCCGTTCGATCCTCCTGGGCCGGATCCTGTATCTCGACGAGCCGCTGGTGCTGTACCGCCGCCACACCGGCAATATTTCCGCGCCGCGACAATCTCTCTGGCCGCGGGCCGAGGTCCGGGCCCATGTCGTCAAAAAGCAAAAACGCCGCCTGCTGACCCTGAAAAACTACGACAGGGACTTGCGGCAAGACCACGCCGGGATTAAGATTGCTCCCGAAGTCAGGGCCTCGGTCCTTTTGGAAGTGCTGCGGCAGGTTCGCCTGCTGGAGTTGGATATCGCCTTTAACGAGGGATCCTTCCGGGATCGTGTCCGGGTCATCGGGCGGGGCATGATGTCCGGGGTCGGGATAAATTGGATCGGCAAATGGTTTGTCCGTTTGTTCTATCCTTTTCATCTGGTTCGGGTTCGGCGGCACCTGTTACGGGAACTTCGGTCCCGGGGACAGCACGGTTCACAAACAACAGACGATGGAGTATGAGCGTGGATTCGGATCAAGGATTTATTCATCCCCAGGCAATCATTGAGCCGGGAGCGGTTATCGGTGAGGGAACCCGTATCTGGGCCTTTTCCCATGTCCTTCCCGGAGCCCGGATCGGCAAGGACTGCAACATCTGCGATCACACTTTCGTCGAGAACGATGTGGTGATCGGCAACAGCGTGACGATCAAATGCGGGGTGTATGTCTGGGACGGGATCGAATTGCAGGACCATGTGTTTGTCGGGCCCAATGTGTCCTTTACCAACGATAAGTTTCCCCGCAGCAAGCAGTATCCGGACCCCTTCGTCCGTACGCTGGTGTGCCGCGGGGCGTCCCTTGGGGCCGGGGCGGTGATCCTTCCCGGCCTGCGGATCGGCGAACATGCCATGGTCGGGGCCGGCGCCGTGGTCACCCGCGATGTTCCCCCCAACGCGATCGTCGTCGGGAATCCCGCGCGAATGGTCGGCTATGTGGAAACGGTGGCTCGGCCGACTACCCTTTCGGCCTCGAAGCTCAAAACCGAAAAATCGACCGTCGCCGGCGTTAAGCTCATTCACCTCAAGCATGTCGAAGACATGCGCGGCGATCTCTGTGCGGCCGAATGGCACAAGGACCTGCCCTTTGTGCCCCGCAGGGTCTTCTATGTCTATCGGGTGCCCAATTCGCGGGTCCGCGGCGAGCACGCCCACAAGGAATGCCACCAGTTGTTGGTCTGCGTCAGCGGGTCCCTCTCGGTGGTGGTCGATGACGGCCGCAATCGCGAAGAATACCTCCTGGACCGGCCGTGGATCGGGCTCTATCTTCCCCCGCTTACCTGGGGGATTCAATACAAATATTCCTCCGGTTCGGTCCTGATGGTGTTTGCCTCGCATGAATACGATGGGGCCGATTATATCCGCAAATACGACGACTTCCTGAAGCTGGCAAGGAGCTAACGGGGTGTCGATTCCCGCCCTTGACATGAAAGCCCCATATCGGGAGCTCAAGCCCGAACTGGATGCCGCCTACGCCCGTTTCATGGAGTCCGGCTGGTATGTCCTCGGCGAAGAAACAAGGGCTTTCGAGACCGAATATGCCGCCTATTGCGGCGTTGGCCACTGCGTCGGCGTCAGCAACGGCCTCGACGCCCTGCACCTGGCCTTGCGGGCCTTCGGGATCGGGCCCGGCGACGAAGTCATCGTTCCCTCCAATACCTATATCGCCACCTGGCTGGCTGTGACCTACGCGGGCGCTACGCTAATTCCGGTTGAACCGGATAGGAATACATTCAATATCGATCCGGCGCGAATCGAGTCGGCCGTTACTCCCCGGACGCGGGCCATCATGCCGGTCCATCTCTATGGCCAGCCCGCCGACATGGATCCGATTATGGAAATCGCCGATCGCCATGGGCTAAAGGTCATCGAAGACAACGCCCAGGCCCAGGGTGCCCGCTACAAAGGCCGCAGGACCGGCGGTCTCGGACATGCGGCCGCGCACAGCTTTTACCCCGGCAAAAATCTCGGCGCGATGGGCGAAGCCGGCGCGGTAACCACATCGGATCCCGCCATCGCAGAAAAGATTCGCGTGCTGAGAAACTACGGTTCGCAGGTCAAATACCATAACCAGTACAAAGGATACAACAATCGGATCGACGAGCTTCAGGCCGCGTTTCTCCGGGTCAAGCTCGGCCATCTCGATGTCTGGAACCTGCGACGACAACAGCGGGCCAGACAATATCTCGAAGGCCTGCGGGATTGCGCCAACATCGTCCTGCCGCCGGTTCCCGATTGGGCCCAGCCCGTCTGGCACCAGTTCGTCATCCGCCTTGCCGATCGCGATGCTGTCCAGCAACGGCTGACCGCCGCCGGGACTGGGACGCTGGTCCATTATCCGATCCCGCCGCATCTGTCCCAGGCTTATGCCGATCTTGGCTGGGGCAGGGGGGCATTCCCCATCGCCGAAGAAATGGCCGCAACTGTCCTCAGTCTTCCGATGGGCCCTCACCTGTCTTCGGACGACGCCGCCAAGGTCGTGGAGGCGCTCCATGGCTGATCGGCTGGGAGATTGCGTTCGTTGGGGTCAGCGCCTTCTCAAACGGCTGGGCCGCTGGAGATACGCCTGGAACCGCTGGGCCACTTGGCCCCGGCGGGCGACGGGCAATCTGGCCTTGGCCCCCGGCGTGCGTCTCTATGTCCCGCTGCGCTGCGACGGCGAGGGGAAAGTTAGGGTTGGGGAGAAAACACGATTGGGGTGCCGCAACTCCGTCCAATATGGGAACGGTTCCATTCTCCTGCAGGCCCGCGATTCGAAATCCTCGATTCAGATCGGCCGCAACTGCGCCTTTTCCAACAATGTATCGATTGTGTCCATGGAATTCGTTGAAATCGGCGACGATTGCCTCATCGGCGAGCTTGTGTCCATCATGGACAGCGACTTTCACGGTATCGACCCCGACAAGCGACGATCGGATGCCGTCCAGTCCGCGCCCGTCAAGCTCGAAAACAATGTCTGGCTCGGCAGCCGCGTCATCATCCAGAAGGGCGTGACCGTCGGTGCCAATTCGATCATTACGCCCAATGCCGTGGTGACCGCATCGGTTCCCGCCAATACCATCGCCGGCGGAATCCCGGCCCGGGTGATTCGAGAGTTGACCCAATCCTCCAGTCCTCTGCCGGACAGGCCATGACAAAACCGCTTAACCATATCGTCTTTACCCGGAATCGTCCGCTGCAATTGGCCGGTTTTCTCGAGAGTTTTCTCCGTCACATGGGCCCGGTTGTCGAAGTGATCCATATCCTGTACAAAAAGGATCTGTTCTCGTCGGAATACGAGAAGGTCTTTCGGGAGTTCCCCCAGTGCCGGGTCGTCGAAGAGGCGGATTTCCATCGGGACTTTATGTCGATCTTCGGGCAGGTCCGCACCGAGTATGTCGCCTTTTCCACCGACGATGTCGTGTACTTTGACGCGGCGGACTTTTCCCTCATTGAGCGGGCGTTCGCCGAACGAAACGACTTGCTGGCTTTCACCCTCAAGCTCGGGCTCGAGCACTATGCCGACGGCAAAGAACCCGTCATCACCGACTCGGTCGCCGGACAGCCCGTGTACAAGGTGGACTGGACCAGGGCCACCGACCCCGCCACCTCGTATCCCTTCGAACTCAACAGCACGATTTACCG
>PMBP01000497.1 GCA_003152975.1 Phycisphaerales bacterium
TTCATCCGCAGATTACGCAGATTTCAGGGGCGGCGGTGGCGGTGGTAGTGGACGATGACGCGGAGTTCGTAAAGGATATTTCCGACGCCGAAGCAGAAAAATAACAGGCCCAAACCGCCGACAACCCCAAGGGCGCTACCTTCGGATCCATACCCTAAGACAATCGGGGCAAGTATCCCCATTCCATACCAAGCGCTCCAGCGCGACGGCTCGCCGGGGAGACGATTATCGATTTGCGGAGGATCGGCATAGTACTTTTCTTCATCCTGTTTGACCACAAAGGGCTGGGCGCAGGTGGGGCATTTGATCTTCTGGTCCCGGTACTTTTCCGGGATCTTGTGGACCTTTGAACAATGAGGGCAGGTGGATTTCATAAAACCTCCTTTTTAAAGGCAAAAATGGCTTTGAAATATTTCATTCAAGGCGGATTTTACTTGTCACAACGCCGTGCGTCAAGGATCATATACCGTAGTTGCAGCCCCGATACAAACGAAGCGGAGGGTGCGGAAACCAGGGCAAGCAATCGGCTCCAGAATGAGGAGCGACATCATGGAAACAGATTCAACCCCCACAACACCCAACCACTATCTTCCCAAAGAGCAATTGATCAAAGAAATCACCCAGCATCTCAGGTCTTATGACGCTTTTTTTCTCGCTGGACTGGTTGTTGGATTAGATCTTTTTTTTGATTCTCAACCCAGCCAACACCGGCCGCAAAGGACTTTTTTTGATCCGGCGTGAGTGACCACCACAGCTTAAGTAGCTCCGTCGGAATGTCCTTGAGTGGGTTTGGGTCATTGGCCTTTGTAAGATGAGAAATGTTGCCCTTTTCCAGCTCATCCCGGAAGGCTACGACTCCCGCCGACATGATTTGCTTTTTGCTTAGACCATGTATCTTGTGGATTTCCTGAACCACTTGAGAAGCTGTTTCTGTCAGAAATTGCTCGTCTCTTGTTGTCATAATCGAGATTTTACAAAAAAAGAGATAATTCTGCAAGTCCTTGTGGTGTAAATACTTAACTGCGTTTTTTTGTATAGATTCATACGGATTCGACGAAATCTATACGGATTTGTATAGACAAATCTCCCCGATCTCCGACAATACAGAAGTTATGCTTTAATTGGGATTGAGAGTATGGCTGAAAAACATAGAAGTGAAGCTCGATATTTTGGATACCAAATCTCGCTGGATGTGGCAAGGGGGTTTCGGGCCATCTGTAAAGCAATTCAGCGGCGGCCCGAGAGCGAAGTGCACGCCGCAGTCCTGGCCTGGATCGATTTGCCGATGGAGAAAATGACCCAGGCGGCAGCCGATTCGGCCGCTCCCAGGCTTCGCCAAGGCGCATCGATGATCAATATCTCGCCCTCTTTGTGGAATTCATTCAAACAGATCAGCCACGCCAATGGTTTTCCGCTTCGAGCCGCCGCCGGATCGGCTTTGCTGAACTGGATCCGGATGGATGAATCTGCAAGATCGCCTTACCGACAAAGGGTTGCAGAAATGAGACTCGATCAGATCAAAGATAATCCCTTTATGCCCCCGCAGGGAGAACCCCATGTACAAGCCGGCTAAGCATGTATCCTTCGACGCCGACAAACGGGAGGACGCGGAGATGGTGGTCGCCATCAACGCGGTGGCGATCAACTTCGGGCGGGATGTGACCAACACGGCCCGGCAACTTTTGGCCAGCGCGGCCAGCGAAGCGGCCCAGCGGTATGGCGCCGATCGGGATCTGGCTCGCAAGCGGATGTGGCCTTAATCCATAGTAAATTGGATATTGAAAATTGGAAATTGAGGATTGGTCATGGACGAACCTTTGACAGTCGGCGGAACCAGAGCCCGGGGAAATCACAAGCGGGTCTACAGGTACCGCGAGGTGGAGACGGTCCTGTTTTCGGTGAACAATCCGCTGGATCGCGAGCTGATCAACCTGGCCAACGAGGTAGCCAAGAAACGCGGCAAATCGGTGCAGGATACGCTGCGGTTTCTGGGAGTCCTGACCTTGAAGAGCTACAACAAGACCTTAGACGGAAAGTCAACCACTCAGTCAGCGGATCAGGAATTCGATGACTGAGGTTCCAAGGGGCGGTGCGGTTTGCAGCCGCATCGCCCCAAATATAAAAAAGCACTAAACCCGAAATCCTAAATACTAAGCGGTTCGAGATGTCAAAGAGCCAATCCAGTCTGAAGCCAAGAGTCCTGACCCCAAAGGAGAAAGCCAAGCTTCGTGAGCTTTTCTATAACCGGCATATCGTTCGTCCGAAAGCGAATTGGGCGGGGATCTTTATCGTGGCCCTGATACTGGTCCTGCTGGCGATGGCGATCGTGGCGATGGTGGAATTCATCGGGGCGGGAAAACAAGACCCCGAAATGAAATATTACGCATTGTCCGCTGATGACGCTTGTTCATCACCCTCCTCCGGGACGATCGACTCGACTCCGGGTCGATCGTTCTTTTTAACAGCACGAAACCACTATCCACAGATTTCGCAGATTTCACAGACGGGAATTATTCAGACGCGATTAACGGGATTAAATTCCTCTACACTATACAACCCCCTTAACGACCGGGAGATCGGAGCCATGGCAAGCCGATCTCCCCATTGCCCTCCTGCGAACGCTTCTGCCGTTCGTGTTCTCCTTTCCTTTATCGAAGCCGGGGGGCGTGCGAACCGACACGCCCCCACTTTTCTCACGGAGGGCGTGGCATGCATTGGGTAGCGAGGGATGTCCGAGTGATCTGGCTGCTGACGGCGCCGGTGCTGGAGACGATGGACGGGTGCCGGGAATCGATTCGGTGCATGTCCCTCGGCGATTTATTCCGGCTTTGCAAAGCCTTTAATTGTTCGGTCGATTCGATGGCGCGATCCATGTATCGAGCCGCCCGTTTGTTGCGGCGGATTCTGGATGGACGGAAGTTTCATAAATGGATCGGCCAGAAGGATCTGGCCGGAGAAGCAATCAGAGCCCGTGCCTGACGGACCGTGAGGCCACCTCGCGGGATACCCGGCAAGGATGCCGGAGTGGGAACGCCCGCCCGTCATGCACGAACAGGGACCCATTCGATATGGCCGATGGATCATCGGCCTACTCAGGGACCGAGAAGGCAGTAGGCAAGGAAGGATTATAAATGCAGGGATGCGGACGATGTTGCAGGAACGAGGAACCGGAAATGGTCGGCAACGAATACATGGTCATGGATCAGGTGATGTTCGATCATCAGATCACGATCAAGCAGCTTGAGGCCCTGACGGGCTATGACGACAAGCATCTGTATCAGTGCCGATGCGGCGGCCGTCTGATTTCCCCGCATGTCTGGAGGGTTCTCTACGCCAAGACACAGGATCCCCGGATCCCGAAGATCGTCACGGGCGATGAGCCCCTAATGTTAATCCGGCTGGACGACGCCGACTATCGCGCCGACGCGGCGACGCTCCAGAAACTTCTGGACGCCCGCCGGGCCGAGATCGAATTTGAGCAGGAGATCCTGCGGATCCTCGCGGATGGCGTGGTCGATTCGAAGGATCGAGCGGCAGTGGTGGAATTGAAGGATCGATTTCCCGCGATGATCCAGTCGCTGTCGCGGATCTACGCGGGCGTGATGGCGGAGTACCACCGGAACGGGAAAGGGAATAAACGATGAACAACCCAACGACTCATCCGGAGATGACGACGGCGGGGATTGTGTGTCCCCACTGCTGGAAGCCGCTGACCTTTTTTTTGCTGGTCCGGCCGGACATCGAGCCCAACCGCGTCGCCCGCCGACACTACGGCGGGTGGTGCACGCGAATGAGCTGCGGGCATGGCGTGATCGCGATGCAGTACCTCGAGGGTCCCGTCTGGAAGATGCATCGGTTCAAGATTTACGCGGTCGATCGAAGCCGCGACGACGGCGGACTTATCGAGAGTGACTGGATTGTCGTCAATCCGCTCCCCGGTCCGGAGGCCCAGGTCAAGCCGGAGCCCCATACCGTAGGGGCGACGCCTGCGTCCCCCGTGCTGATCCTGGGCCCCGGCGGGGATTACCGACAGGTCGTCAATGTAACGGGCGAGGGCTTGTTGACAACGCTGCTCAAACACATGAAGGGCGCTATCGATTCGGTCGAGGCCCTCTTGCCGCTGTGGCGATCGAAGTCAACCCAACCCGCGAATGCGGAAACCCATCATGAGCATAATTGCTGACACCCTCGAGATTGCCGAAGCGGCCGGGCTGCTGGGCGTGTCGCTACGGACGCTGCAGCACCGGTGCGCGATGGGGCAGGTTAACGGGGCTGTCAAAAAGGACAGCGGCTGGCTGATCCCCCGTAGCTCCGATACGCGGCTTGCAGGCGTCACTGCCCCGGAGTGCCGGGGCCTGGAACGGCTGGGCGAGGTGGCGGCGGATAAACTTGCAGAGGCGCAGCGCAAGGCGGGGATCCTTACTGCGGCCGAAGAGTTTGCCGCGTCGGCCGTGCGCGAGGGGGGGAACCGAAGCAACGCGATCGCGGCCTTTTGCCTGGCGCGGCAGATCGGGACCAACACCTTTTACCGGTGGCGGCAGGCGTGGCGGACTTTCGGGATAATGGGGCTCGTCGATTCGCGGGGGAAGGGCAAATTCGAGACCGACACGATCTCCGTGGCGGCGTTCGATTGGTTCAAATCCACCTGGCTGGATTCCCGGCAGCCGACGGTCAAGATGGTTTGGCAGGCGATGGCGTTACACAATCAACAGTACAACCAGGGATGGCAAATCCCGAGTTTGAGGACGATGTATGAGCTTGTTGATCGAAAGATTCCGCTTCCCGTCCAGGTCCTGCACCGCCAAGGGCAGGCGGCCTACGAGGCTCGATGTGCGCCGTATGTTCTGACCGATCCGGACTCCATCGAGCCGGGATCGGTGTGGATCGGCGACCATCACGAACTGGATATCAAAATACAATATCGCGGGAAATGGACAAGGCCCTGGCTGACGGCCTGGGAGGATCGGCGGAGCCGGACGATCGTAGGGCACACTATCTCCCTATCGCCCAACCAGACAACGATCATGCTGGCTTTCAAGGCCGGCTGCGAGAAATACGGTCCCCCGGACGCGGTTAAGATCGACAACGGCAAGGATTACGATAGCCAGATGTGGACGGGGACTACCAAGAACCGCAGACGGGTCCTGGCCAAGGGGTATCTCGACGAGGCCGGGGTGTGCGGGATCTACGCGATGATGAATATCGCGGTCAGCTTTGCAATTCCTTACCATCCGCAATCCAAACCGATCGAGCGGTTTTTTGCCACATTCGAAAGCCAGTTCTGTAAGGCATTCCCCACCTATTGCGGTTCGCGGACGGACCGAAAGCCCGAGGATCACCAGGAGTTTCTCGGCACCCGCAAGGCCGCCGACGGGGCCTATACGATCGAGAGCTTGACGCCGATGGTCGATCGCTATGTCGCGGCCTACAACGCAACGGCGCATACGGGGCAGGGAATGGAGGGCCACTCGCCCAACGAGGTGATGGCCACGCGCAAGAGTCGGCGGGTGTTGGTCGATGGCGTGCTGGATCTACTCTGCCGGGTCTGGAGCGGGGAGCTGACCGTGGGGAAGAACGGCGTACAATTCAAGGGACTGTGGTTTGGCCAATATTCCACGGCCCTCCTGATGCACCAGGGCCGAAAGGTCCGCGTATCCTACGACCCGGGGGATCTCACGAGCGTGCAGGTCTATGATGCGGCGAGCTGGCAATTTATCACGACCGCCGAACAGGCCCGCCTTGTCGGCTATGGCGCTGGGGCGGATGAAGAGGCCCTGCGCGAAGCGATGACGGCCAAGGCCCGGGCCCGCAAGATCGTCAAGGGATTCCGTAAGGCATCCCGAACGGCCAACATGGACCTGACGAGCTTGACGATCGAAACGATGGAATCGAGAACGAATCCGGACCCGGCCCCGACTGCGGCGCCCGCGATGCGGCCGGCGGCGTCGGTGATTTCGAACCACACGGCCATCCCCGTCCGCAAGGCGGCGGGCGCCGAACAGGTGACGCATGTGACGGACCTGGGGCTGGACTGGCGGGATCTTAAGCAGGGCGGCAACGAACCGACGGCGGATTATGGGTTTGATTTCCGCAAGATGAAACAGCGAGAGGAACCGGTGGACCTGCGGCTATTCGATAATGGATGAACTACTCAAGGGTCTTGAGCAGGATGCTCGGACCATTACGGAACGGACTCCCATGAATCACGATGAAGCGATACAAACCGGACTGCGGCTGGGCCAGTTCATTACCGAAAACAACCTGACGCAGGCGACCGTCGCTCGCAGGATCGGGGTATCGACGGGGGTGATCAGCCAGTTTGTCGGGGGTAAGTACGAGGTCAAGGACCTGACGGAGCTGGCGGCCAAGGTGGTGCAATACATCAACAGCTTCGCCCGCCGTTCGAAACGCGATAAAACGGGGTTTGTCGAGACGAGCGTGGCCAAGACGATCTTTGCCGTCATCGAACAGACGGAGGCCGCCAGCGACGATAACGAGGGCCGAATCAGCGTGATCGTCGGCGACGCCGGACACGGCAAGAGCGTGTGCCTGCGTCAGTTCGCGGCGGTCAACCCCAACAGCATCTACGCGGTGGTCGATGAAACGATGAATACCCAGGCGATCTTTATGGAGATCGCCAAGGCGCTGGTGGGGCGTGGGATCAAACTGGATCTGGACTGTTCGATGCGAAAGCTCATCGAGCAGATGGCCGCATCGATCGGGAATCGGTCGATGATCGTGATGCTCGACGAGGCCTCGGCCCTGCGGGTCAAACAGCTCAACCAGCTTCGCCAAGTGATCACGGTGCGGTGTCGGTGCCCGCTCGTTCTGTCGGGTAACTCCCAACTACTGCGGACGGTCAACAAGCAGCCCACTGAACGCGGTTACGACGCCTCGCTCGATCAGTTTTACTCTCGCCTCGTCGTGGTGCTGGACCTGGACGCGGAGGCTTCCGCCAGTGGCCGGGATGGCGGCGGAACCTATACGGCCGACGATATCCGAAAACTGTATGCGGGCGGGGTGCGATTGACGACCGACGGCGTCGAGATGCTGCGGCGGATCGCCCGCACGCCGGGATCGGGACGCCTGCGGACCTGCAGCAACATCATCTCGATCCTGCTGACCAGCTCCGTGGCGATGTCAGGCAAGGTCGATTCGACAATCATCATCGCGGCGATCAAGCAACTGCGGCTGCCGGTGCTGGGACGGCTGTCGGTCCGAGTGGATAGCCCGGTCGAAGCAGAAGAGGAATCGGCGGAAGCGAAAACGGCGTAACTGATCCACAGATTACACAGATTACACGGATTTTAATATGGGTTTAACGATCAATAAGGGACAGATTCGATTGTTTCAGGTGGCCGTAAGGGTCGCAGGAATCCGCGACGAGGTCGGGGACGGCAGATACCGGACCTTCCTGAAACAATTCCAGAAATCGAAAACGAAGGGCTGCGAGCATGCCAACGAACTGACTCCGGATCAATTGGATGAAGCGTTGGCGATCTGCGAGGCCATGGGGTTTCGGGCCAACGGGAAATCAGACAGTTATTACCGCGACAAGGTCGCGATGCAAAACACCGATCCCAATCGGGCGACACCGCCTCAACAGTCGGCGCTGCGGCATCTCTATCAGGATCTGGGCTGGCATGACTATCAGTTTCGCGGGTTTGTGGATCAGTTTACCAAGGGCCGGTCCAAATCCGAATTGACCCTGACTCGTCAGGACGCCTGGCAACTGACCGAGGCGCTCAAGGCGATGCTGCTGCGACAGACGGGAATCAAGGCACGAAACCTCAAAGACATACAGTCATGCATGGAGGCAAAAAACGATGAGCAAGGAACGGATCAAATCGGACATCAATCTGACAGTGATGGGGTGCGAGAATCTGGAGAGGGCGGACTCGCTGCTGAGACAGATCGGCGACCTGCAACTGCAAATCCATGACGAGGAGGCGATCTGTAAATCCTCCGTCGATGCGGCCACGGCCGCGATGCAAAAGGCGGTGGCCCCGATGCAGGAACGGATCGGGCTGTATTCGCAGGCGCTGGAGGCCTTTGCCGTGGCCAACCGCAAGGATGTTTTCGGCGACAAAAAGAGCGTCAAGCTGCAGCATGGCCAGATGGGCTGGCGCCAGAGCGCCAAGACGACGATCGGCGAGAGCACGATCAAGCTGATCAAGCGATTCTTCAAGGATAAGGTCGCCGATCTGATCGAGGCCAAAGAGTCGGTCCGCAAGAAGGACCTGGCCAAACTGACCGAGGCGGAGCGAACGCGGATCGAGGTTTTCACCACGGTCACCAACCCGTTCTTTGTCGAGTCGAATATACCGGAAGCGGTGGATTATCAGGCGGGGGATGGGAAGTGAACAAAGAAATCGGACAACGCTTGAGGGAGTGGCGAATCAGCCAAGATATAACGCAGGCGACTTTTGCGATTCTGGTTGGCTACAGGGTTCCGGGAGCAATTAGTAGAATCGAAAAGGGATTGTCTCCGCTCAATACAAATGCCATCGCTGTTATTGGGGCGAATGGTTGTGATCTAAACTGGCTGTTTACTGGCAAAGCGAAAAAGCCAGTTTGCCCGAACTGTAATTATTTTGTCGGGATTAAAGCGTTAATGAGGGCCATCTATGATGCGGAGGCTGGCGGTGACTGCGCAGCAGATCCTCACTGACGATCTGGCTCGCCTCCTTCGGACCTTCGAAACTGCCGACGGGCCGATGACGGCGGTGCAGATTTCTTCCAAGCTCCGCTTGGAGGGATCGATCGAGACGCAGCGGCGGGCGGTGCGGGCGATGGTCAAGGAACTCCGCGACCACGGCCATTGGATCGTGGCGACGCTGACCGACGGCTATGCCCTGACGCGGAATGCGGGGACCTGGAAGGATTATAGCGAGGGGCGTACCGTTGATGCCCGGCGGATCTTCTGGGAAGTGAACGATCGGAAAAAACAGATGAGCGATGGAAACCAGGGGCTATTGTTTTCCCTGGCGGGAGCGATGAAGTGAGCACTGACGGACCTATTGATGATGACCTCCGGATTGTTAGTAAGCAGACGCTTGTGTTGGCCTACCAGTCGTTGTTGTGGATGATTCGGAGTATGGAATGGGCGAATAAACAGACCGGGCTGGATTCTGGACTTTCTCCGGAATTGTTCAAAGCCACCCGGGCCCGGGACGCCCTGCGAAAGGTGCTCGATGGTTGAGATCCTTGGCATCCTTGCGACGGTCCTGGCGGTGGCGGGCGTGTGGCTCAATAACCGCCAGCGGATCGCGTGCTTTAAGCTGTGGATCGTCAGTAACAGCTTGAGTCTGGTGATCCATCTGGTCACGGGGATCTGGACGCTNNTCGCGACGCGATCTTTATTGTCCTGGCGTTTCAGGGGGATCGGCTGTGGAAAAGCCGGGGCCAAAACAATTGGGAAATGTTTCAACGATCAAAAATAAGGAATGGAATCCATGAGTGATGTTGCGATGAGTCAAGGATACCCGGCGGTGGCCGATATCGACGCCGAAATGGCCGCCAACGGGATCGAGATGATTGCGGAGAATAATCAACAGGATCTGCTTTCGGATCTCAAGCGGGACAAGTGGGGGCAGTACAACGCCTTTGCCTGGGCGGGGGCGCTGGGGGTTTGGTTTCCGTCGCCAACGACCTTCAATGTCCGCCCCGGGTATTACCGGTGGAATGGTACAGTCAAGCTCTATGCGCCTTCGACGGCGATCAATCCGACCGACAATGACACCACCTATGTCTGGATGACGGCCGCGAATACGATCGCCTCAGCCGTCGATGGGACGGGATGGCCGACCACCGCGCATCTCAAGCTGGCCGAGATCGATGTCGATTCCGGCGGCGTGATCACGGCCCGCCGCGACCTGCGGGGACAAACCATGCTGGCCAACAGCGATGAGCTGCCGCCGCTGCGGGCGTCGCTGACCGCTGGGAATACCGTTGCGATCTTCACGGCCAACGCGCCGTGCAAGATGCGGATCCTGGACGCCTGGTCGGTGGCACGGTCGGCCGACGGCGGGACCTGGAAGATCACCGACGGCACCCATGACATCATCCCGGCGGTGACGGTAACCTCGACGGATAAGACGATCAACCGGACGGCGTTGATCGACGACGCCTACTATGAGATCGCGGCCGGCGGGAGCTTGTCGGTGGTGGGCGATGGCGCCAACGCCGACGTGGAAGTGACTGTCCTGGCGATGCGAGTCTGGTAACCCATGGCTGATGAATACAACATTTATCGAGGTCAGGACGGCGTGATGAATTACACCACGCCGGTTGGGACGATGGATCTGGCCGACACCCAGGTCACGATCCCTGCGCAAAATCTCACTCCAGGGACACGGTGGGTGTATGTCCGGCGGAGAAAGGCTAGCGACTGCAGCGTAGAGTCGCCCGACTCGCCGAGCTGCGAGGTGCGGATTGCCGACGATGGCGACATGATCCCGGATGCGCCGAACACCCCATCGAACCTGATGGCCGAGCCGATCGCAGCCGGCAGCATCCGATTGCGATGGCGGTATTGCGAGATCCGCCAGGCCGTAACGCCGACGGCGTTTCGGATCTATATCGACAGTGGCAGCGGATTCAATTTCGCAACGCCCTCCTCGACCTTGACCTACAGCTTTGGCGGCGGCGGGGAATTTACCAAGACGATTACGGGGCTTACGGCCGGGATCCGCCACCGATTTTGCGTACGGGCGTATAACGGCACCACCGGCGGCGAGACCCAGAACACGAACTCGGTGGCGGCGACGCCGGTATCCGCAGGGCCCACGGGATTGCCGACGCCGATCGTCAGCGTGGAGGAAGAATGAAGCGGGTCTTTGACTTGGTTTGCATGAAATTCGGGATCGGATGGACCATATGGCGGTCGTACAAAAAGCCATATCGCTATCGCTGTCCGTGGAGATGTCCGAGATGTGGCGGCTTGCATTATGAAATCAGAGGCCGATACCGCTGGCGAGATATGACGATGCAATATCAATGCTATGATTGCTTTTTTAGGTGGCTTGTACAAACCATCCGGGCGGATCGGGTCGCGGAGAAACAGATCGACAAAGCGATGAGCCAAATAAGGGACACCCGTGTTTGATTTTTCCGAGACCATTCGACGATCCACCCAGCGGGCCGCTCGGGAAAAGCTGCTGGCGCCGGAGATGGTGCAGACGGGCCGGGCGATCCGGCCGGGCGGGGCGGGAGGGTTGCTGACTCCGACGGGCCTTGCCGTGATCTCCTACGGAACGGCCGAGGTCATGGTCAAGGAACTCCATTGCGGAAAATGGATATGGTGTGACAACCTGGACGCTTCCCCTCTTGGAATTGGGGCTGACAAAGACCTGAAGATGCCGACCGATCCTGTGGCTGGGGATCCGTACTTTTTTTCCTGCTATAATAATGCTCCCAATTATGTGCATCTTCGGCCCAACACCGGACAAACGATCATCATGCCCAGCGGGGTCGTCCCGAGCTGGAAGTATGTCGATCTGGGCAACAATGGGACTTACTCCGGCATGGCACTTTTGATCCTGGTGTGCTCGGCGGCGAATACCTGGATGTGCGTGGACGCAACGACCAGCGTGATTGGGGTGGGTTGATCATGATCAGGACCGATCGAATCCTTCGCGAACAGATGGCCGGACCGCAGATCGTCCAGGAGGGGCGGGCGGTGCGGCCGGGAGGCGGTGGGGTGGGGGCCTGGCCGACGGATCGAAAGGTGATCACGGAAACGGAAACGTATCTGACTCGAGAGGACTGCGGAAAATTAATTTGGTGGGATGGAAGGGTCATCGTCGATGATTCTACTCTATTCCTGCCGACGAACCCAGTCATCGGAGATCCCCTTTGGATTTGCGCTTTGCCCTGGGTCAGCAATTTTATGATCGCTCCCTCGAGGGAGACGGCGATCGTGGTACCGACCGCCTTGGAGGAATTTCCACTGGCCGAGTACTTTGAGATCTACGGCTATTGGTTCTGTTCTCGGTTTGGCGGATTCGATGGCACTTTCAGGCGGAATCGATTATTACTTCCCCCTGTGTTTTCTGCCGGCGAGCGTTTGACCTGGATCGTCATGACCTATACGGGTCGCATTAAATCCGTGCCAACCAATTATGTCGATGCGAATTCAAGTGGGCAATATGAACCGGGAGAGGTGGTTTTGTACCGGGATATTACCCTTTGGGAGTGCGCCCGAATCAGTGGGGCCCGGTTGGAGAATCTATTTTGGCGAACCGAATACGCACCCTTCTATGACTGAACCCTATGGCGGATGACGCAAAAAAACTCGCTCGCACGGCCCAGCGGCTGGTGGTTGAACGCATGATCGGATCGACCTGGGAGGCCCTCTGGGGCGCGGCGGTCGATCGGGTCGAGATCAACCCGGGCAGCTCTCCCAGCTCGGCCACGATCTGGTTTCCGGACCAGCGATGGGATGCCGATGCAGGGCTACACTTCGGCGACCGCGTGCGGATCCGGACGGACTGGCCGACGGCCGAAGAACAGGCGACGATCTTTTCGGGATTTGTGGTCAACTTCCTGTCGGAGTTTTCCGGCGGCACTGAACAGGGCGGCGCGTTCGAACGAAACGCCGTGGTGTGCCTGGATCATCGGTGGCTGATGAGCGTCACCTCGCCGGTCTCTGGCCAGTACGCCAGGGGGAAGGACGATTACAGCGGATATGGAACCAGCGGCCAGGCGGAGTTGCAAACCTGCCGCTTCCTGTCGGGTCGGCGGACGATCTTCAACGAATCCGAAAAGGCCGGGCATGGCGGAATGCCCAACAAGGATCCGGAAGAGGTGAGGGCGGATCTCAAGAGCTTTCCGGTCTTCAAGGATTCCTCGCTCGGCGCCGTTCCCTGGACGGCGGGCGACATGATCCGCTATGTGCTGGCGTGGCGGTTGCATTTGGGGATCTCGTACTGGGACTACCAGGACCCCTCGACGATGGAAGGACTTGATCATGCGGACTTTGGCCGCGTGATCGGTCATGTAGTGGTCGATGGGCTCAATGTCCTGCAGGCGGTCGAGCATGTATGTAAGCAGATCGGGTTTTCGTTCCGCGAGACCTACTCGGCCAACGGCAAGGCAAAGCTGGCGTTCTACAAGATCGGCTCGGCGTCCGGATCCGTACGGGCCGATGTCGCCGACGCGATTCTGCATCGCCTGCACGCGCCGGCGGTGGGGGAGACGATCGACGATGCGATCGCCGAAGGCAAGAAGATGCTCTGGGCGATGGACATCGCCGAGGACATCTCCGGGCTGGTCAACAAACCCTGGGGCGTGGGGGCGCCGGACCGCGTGGAATTCACGGCCGAGCTGGTGCCGGGGTGGCTGGACACTCTTTTGATCCCGGATACGACCGGTACGGATTTGGAGAATCTCTACTTGACGGAGGCGGAGATCGCCGATCTGACGGACCCGGATTCCAAGGACTACTATAAATTCTACCACACTCGAGGCAGTAACTTTCTGCGGGATGTCGGTCGGAAATGGGTCCTCAATGAGACCGGGTTGTATAGCGGTGGAAGCTACGATCGGGGGATGCCGTTTGATTTTACGACGATCGATGCCCGTGGAGACCTCTATGATGCACAAGGGCGGGCGATCAAATGCCTCAAAGATACCGAGGGTAAGCGGAATTTCGGCCCGTTCCGGCGAAAACTGCTGCCCTGTTTAACCGTCGATAAAGACTCCTTAAACAGCGTTGGAATCGTCGTTGAATTCAGCTTTGACAGTGGGACTACCTGGCAGAAGCTGGAGGGGTCGATCCGGGCCCTGGATGATGAGGCGGGGATCCTGATCACCGATCCGAACCTGGCCGAGATGATCGATCAGAACAATCGACTCATCAATGGTGGGCCCCTGGATGGCGTGGAGCTGAACTACTGGACTGTCCTTTGCGACGACAAGCTCAGATCGAGGGTATTCAAGACTGGGGCATGGTCCACGCGCGTCCGCGTGACGGCCAGCGTGCAGATGGACCAGCGGCTGCGGAGGCAGGAACCGCCATCGGGAGCCAGCGGGTCTCCGTTCATTCAATCGCGGCTGTATGACTTCAGCGAGAAGTATGGGCTGGCCAAGAGGGCATCGACGAGCCGGTTTACGGGGGGAGCTCTCACTGCCGATGAGCAGGACCATTACGAATGGTTCGGGCTGCACCTGGCCGATATCCGGCGGGCCTGCGAGGACGCCTCGGTCAGCGGAAAGTTTACGCTGGAGCGGCTGTGGCTGGGCGAGGGGTCTGGGATGCCGGACTTTATGCCGGGAGACTGCATTGAGCGGATCACGGGGCGTGAGTACAGCCTGGCGGCGTCGCTGAATGGCGAGCCAGTATACCCCGAGATTGTCAAGGTGGTCTATTTACCCGACCGCCAGCAGATGATGCTGATCACTCGCGACCTCCGCTATGCGGATGTTGTGATGGGATAGAATTCTCGAAATATTTTTGAGAATTTCGAAAATTAATTTAGTGGGTTAATGCCGCATACGGCCAAAACAGGCCGGGCGGTTTTGGTCTGCGCTCGAGGTCTTTACCATCTTGCCGCGAAAATTCCCATTTCAACCCGCGAACTACAACCGTATTGACGCGATTGACCTGCAGGGTCGTCGCGCAGATCCGCTGGAAATAGAGGTACGGGGCCAGGTGGCGTTTGCGTTTTTTGCACCAGAGGT
>PMBP01000191.1 GCA_003152975.1 Phycisphaerales bacterium
TATCCGCCTGGACGATCCCCCCGCCGTCGAGAAGACCCTCAATCAAAATCGTTCCCAGCGTTTGTGAATTGTCATCGAGCATTTTCAGCAGGCAGCCGCTGTCCAGATGAATCTTGCCGTCCCGCCGGATATTGAGGGTACTCCCCGCCCCTGTGCCAACCCACAGAATACTGCCGTCCTCCACCCGGACGCTGCCGGTGCCGCCGTCCTCCACTCGGACAATCTGGGTGTCGGGATCGACCTCCTCCCTTCCACCGACAATCATCGTACTCTGAACAGCCACAGTCGCCATATTGAGGACATGCAGAGTCCCGCTGCTGCCGGGATAGGCCGCGATAGAAAGTTTCCCTTGGTTCGTCAAGAGAGAGCCGTTCGTCACCGTCAGCAGCGCGGTCCCACTCTGCCCGATCGTCAGACTGGTCTCCCAGAAGGCCCTGAGCTGCATGTTGCTGGAATGATCCAAAGTCATCCTGACCCGTGAACTCGCCTCGATTCCCAACTCGGTTCGGCCGATGTCGATCAGTCCGAAGTCGCTGGTCACGGTGGCGTCGCCGGCCACTCCCGTACCGAACCATCCGTCCACATACCAGGTCGAACCGCCGAAGACCGAAATCCTGGCGGTGCTGCCCGGCATAATGGCCGTGGCTCCGTGTCCCTGGCGAACGATACCGCCGCTATCGACGATCATGTCGGCATCTCCGCCAAAACCGATCCAGATTCCCTGCAAATCCGGATCGCGCCGGGCCTCCCAGAATCCGCCGCTGGAAACCTGCAGGGCGCCGAACGCGCCCTCATTACGGCCGAGGGTTACGGAGCCGGAATAGACCGATCCGTTGGTCAGCAGTAGTTTTCCGGCATAATGATGTCCGACCACCGCCGCATCATCCGTCGGCTCCGTCCAGACCAGGTCCAGCCGATGGGACATCATATCCATATCTGTCTCGCCACCATCTACCATCAGTCGAGACAAAACCCAATCCGTATCGATTACAATCGGATAGGTCGCCGACAATCCGAAAGATGCCAAATCAGTCGGTCCCGGAATTCCCTCCGGAAGCCAATTGTTGGGATCTGCATAGGATCCGCCAGCGGGATTGACCCATTGATAATCCATCTGGGCGGCGGCAACAACGGAAAGAATCGCTACGATCAGTACGGGTATTGCCATTTTCATTTTCATCAGGACTCCTCACGAATTAAAGGTAACAAACCAGCAACAGAATAACGAAATTCAGGCCAAAAAGCAAGGGGTTAACGGAACCTGCCCGATTTTCTACTACTGCGGTCCCGGTATCGGATGGATATCGACAGGCCCCTGAAAGTCGGCTATAATCCCTTGGATTCCAGAATTTCCAGAGGATAAGCCATGCAGGAAGCGATGATCGGTATTATTGGCGGGACGGGGTTGGGCGATGCCCTTCTGCCGCACATTACGGATGCCCAGACGGTCACCATGGAAACGCCCTTCGGCAAGACCAGCGGGCCGCTGGTCACCGGCCGGCTTGGCGAGCGGCAGATCGTATTTCTCAACCGCCACGGCAAGGGCCACAAGCTCAATCCCAGTTGCGTGCCCTATGCGGCCAATGTCTTCGCGATGAAAAAGCTGGGCGTACGGACCTTGCTGGCCAGCGGCGCGGTCGGTTCGCTGCGGGAACATATCGAGCCGGGCCACTTGGTAATCGTCGATCAGTTCATCGACAAGACCNNGGGACCTATGTCTGCATGGAAGGCCCGTTGTTTTCGACGCGGGCCGAGTCGCTGTTGCACCGCCAGTGGGGGGCCGATCTGATCGGCATGACCGCCATGCCCGAGGCCAAGCTGGCCCGACAGGCCCAGATGTGCTATGCGATGATCGCGCTGGTCAGCGACTACGACTGCTGGAAGGAACACCCCAAGGGTCTCGACAAACACGACCTGCTCAGGGAAATTCTCGGCAACCTCAGCCAGGCCACCGCCAACGCCATCGAACTGGTTGCGGCCATCCTCCGCGGCCGCGAGCCCCTGATCGACGAAGAATGTTCCTGCCGCAAGTGCCTGGAACTGGCGGTGTGGACCGATCCAAAGTCGATTCACTTCATCAAAAAGAAGAAACTTGCAGTCCTGTTTACATAAACACCGGCTGCATTGTAAATCCGTTAGGATATTTCATGGACATGAACGAAAAAGATTATGTCGTTGTCGTGCAGTGCTCGATCGTCAAGCAGCGGTGTCCGGGATACCTGTGCGAAAAGGCCTTCAACGAGCGGACCGGCGGATTTGCCGAGTATCCGCGGGACCGTAACTACCGAATGATCTTCATCGAATGCGGCGGTTGCTGCGGCCGGGCGGTACATCGGAAATTGTCGCTGCTCAAACGCACGATCCAGAAGAAAGAAGGCCTCGACAAGGGCCGCATCGTCGTGCAACTGGCCTCGTGCGTCTCCAAGAACAACTACCACGGCCCGCCCTGTCCGCATCTGGACTACATCAAGACCCTCATCGACCGCATCGGCCTGGACCTCCGCCAGGATACCGTCATCAGCGCCAAATCCGAACAGCGCCGACAGGAAGGACTCTATGAGTAAATCCGGGAATTCCAGACCCTCGACAATATGTGGATTGGGGGATTCATTCGTGGTCATCAAGGTTTCTTGTCATTCCCGCGAAAGCGGGAATCCGGATCATTCATTCGGAAGGAACTTCCGAATGGCCTGTAATGGATTACGAATCCAATATTCAATAGTCAATATTCAATAGTCAATACTCAATGTCCTTATCGACTTCTAAAACCCTGTTCGACGAACCGCCGGACGATGACGCTTCCGCCGGTCAGCTCGTCATCCGCGTGGCCCTGGATACCGGCGCCGATTCACTGTTCGATTACACCGTGCCGCCCTCGATCGGCGATATCGAACCGGGATGGCGGGTGCTCGTTCCCTTCGGCAAGGGCAACGAGCCCGTGCAGGGTTTCTGCGTTGCCGTGCTCGACCCCGAGGAGGCCGTCAAGAGCCGCCGCTTCAAGCTCAAGGCCGTCAAGAAACTCCCGGATTCCGAACCGCTGCTCAATGAGCAGCTCCTCAAGCTGGCCCAGTGGATCAGCGATTACTATGTTTGCCCGCTCGGCCAGGTCCTGGCCGCGATGGTCCCGGGCGCCGTCAAAAAGGATATCGGCCGCACCACCGAGGTCCGGGTCTATCTTGCCGAACAAAATCCTGAAATCCTCTCCGCTCTCCACGGCGCAAAGCAAAAGGCGATTGTCTCGCTGCTGACAACCTGCGGGGCGGTGGAGGAAGCCGGTGCCCTCAGCCAAAAAGAATTGCTCGACCGCGCCGTCTGCAAGGATGCCACTCTCAAGAATCTTTCCCGTCGCGGCATCGTCAAGTTCGTCTGCCGTGAGGTTCTCCATTCGCCTCCCGTCGTGCCCAAGCAGTTCTGGCTGGAGGAACACGAAGTGGTCCTCAACGACGACCAGCGCAAGGCCCTCGACCAGATCGGCCCCGGCATTGACGCGGCGACCTTCGGCGTCTCGCTGCTCTACGGAGTCACCGACAGCGGCAAAACGGAGGTCTATATCCGCGCCATCGAACGGACCATCGCCGCCGGCAAAGGTGCGATCGTCCTGTTGCCCGAGATCGCCCTGACCGCCCAGACCGTCGAGCGGTTCAGCCGCCGCTTTGCGCGGATTGCCGTGATGCACTGTCGCCTCACGGCCGCGCAGCGCAACGCCCAGTGGCGCCAGATCCGCGAGGGATTGGCCGATGTCGTCATCGGCGCCCGCTCGGCCGTCTTTGCGCCGCTGCCGCAGCTCGGCCTGATCGTTGTCGATGAGGAGCACGAGCCCAGCTACAAGCAGGATACCGTTCCCCGCTACCACGGTCGCGACGCCGCGATCAAACGAGCCCAGCTTGCCGGAGCCCACTGCATCCTCGGCTCGGCGACGCCCTCGCTGGAATCGCTGTTCAACTCCCGTGTCCGCGGCCACTACCAACTGGTCCGCCTGCCCCATCGCGTGACCAACCTGCCGATGCCGAAAATGCGGCTGGTCGATATGCTCGCCCAGCGGCGCGGCCAGGAGGTCACGCTCCTCAGCGATGTCCTCGAAGAGCAGATCCGCTTGCGGCTTGCACGAAAAGAACAGGTCATCCTGCTGCTCAACCGCCGCGGCTACAGCAACTTCGTTTATTGCCCGAACTGTCATTATTCGCTGCAGTGCCGCAACTGCGATGTCACCCTGACCTTCCACAAACGCGGCCGCGAAGAATCGTCCGCACCGACGGTGTTGGGCGATCCCATCACCGGCGGCTATGCGATTTGTCATTATTGTCTATCGAAAACACTGGTTCCGCAGGCCTGCCCCCTGTGCGGCAAACGGGTGGTCCTGCTGGGCATCGGCTCCCAGCGGCTGACCGAAGAGTTGCACAACAAAATCCCCGCCGCCCGCGTGATGCGGGTCGATAGCGACGCGATGGAAGGCGCCTCCGCCGACGAATACTACCGGATGCTCGACCAGTTCGCCTCCGGCAAAATCGACATCCTCGCCGGCACCCAGATGCTCGCCAAGGGCCTGCATTTCCCCAATGTCACGCTCGTCGGGATCGTCAGCGCCGACACCTGCCTGGCCATGCCGGATTTCCGTGCCAACGAGCGGACCTTCCAGCTCCTCTCCCAGGTGGCAGGCCGTGCCGGCCGGGCCGAAAAACCCGGCGAGGTCATCGTCCAGACCTTCCTGCCCGATCAGCCCGCCATCCAGTTCGCCGTCAAGTACGATTTCGAGGGCTTCGTTGCCGCCGAGCTGGACCACCGCGAGAAATGCTGCTTGCCCCCGTACTGGCGGATGGCGATCGTCCACCTCCGCAACGAATCCTTCGAGCGGCTCACGGCCGCCTGCGACGCGATGAAGGGGCGCATCGACGAGATCGTCGCCCGCAAAAAGCTCGACATCAAGGTCCGCGGCCCCATGCCCGCCGCCATCAGCCGCATCCAGCGGGCCCACCGCATGCAGATCATCCTCCAGGCCCCGACCGCGGCCATTCTCCAGCAGCTCTTTGCCGACCTGCGGGCCTGCCCGCCCCTCCGTCCGGCCGTCGGTGTCTATTATGATGTGGACCCCGTAAATTTGTCGTAATTCGCCTCTTGCTTTTCCAGACTATCGGTGTATAATTGTTGTTTCGTCCTCGGGGAGTAGCTCAGCTTGGATTAGAGCGCTGCGTTCGGGACGCAGAGGTCGCTGGTTCAAATCCAGTCGCCCCGANNCGGAGGTTCAAATCCTCTCTCCCCGATTGATCGTAAGTCCTTTCCATGAGAGGGCTTACGGTCATTTTATTTGTTTCGCAAAGCGGCTCTGCATTTCCTGCATGTCACGGCCTTCGCATCTTCCGTGGCAATGCCCTCAACTTGGGCACGGTGAGCGACCTCGCGATCGCGCGGATTGCATGCAATCATACCATCCCCGTTGAGAAAATGCAGATCCCGCCCCTCGCGTTGTCGTCTGCGCCATGTCGTCATCAAAGGATGCCAGTTAAAGGTGTCAGGTATTTTCTACCCGACTTTTGATTTTTGGTTTGTCATTTTGCATTTTGCGATTTGATCTTTATTTTCTAAATCCTATCCACTGTATCCTATATCCTTCTTGATGACTCCCCCGCCAACAACCTCCAGTGCCGAATTATACAGTACCAGTTTCTGTCCCGGGCAGGGAGCAAAGATGGGTTTTTCAAATTCGACCGTTGCCGTCCCCTCCCCGATCTCCACGATTGTGCAGGC
>PMBP01000424.1 GCA_003152975.1 Phycisphaerales bacterium
CTCAAGCGCAACACCCCCACGGCGATGCAACAGGTTCTCAACGACCTGCGATGGCTGGGGATCGACTGGGATGAGGGGCCGGAGGTGGGCGGGCCCAACGGGCCGTACCTGCAATCGCAGCGGCTGGATATCTACCGTTCTTATGCCGAGCGGCTCGTCCGTGAGGGCAAGGCCTACTACTGCTTCGACACCGTCGAGGAATTGACGGTCCTGCGGGACAAGGCCGAGGCGGCCAAGCAGGGTTTCGCTTACACCCGGCCGGCCGTCCTGCCTGACGAAAAGGATGTCGCCCGGGCGCGGGCAGAGGGTCGCCCTGTCGCGATCCGGTTTGCCGTCAATGCGCCGCAGGGATTCGTCGTCGATGACCTCATCCGCGGCAAGGTGCGGTTCGGCCCGGCCGAGGTGGGGGATTTTATCATTATCAAATCCGACGGTTTTCCCACCTACCATTTCGCTGTGGTCATCGATGACGAGCTGATGAAGGTCACGCATGTCATCCGCGGCCAGGAACATCTGATGAATACGCCCTGCCACCAGGCCCTGCAGGATGCCCTGGGATTTCGCCGGCCGGCCTATGCCCACATGTCGGTGACCGTCAGCGATAGCGGTGGCAAGTTGTCCAAGCGCGAACGGCCGGTGACGCTCCGCAAGGCGATCGAAAAGAACGCCGCAGCGGATCGGGCCGCGCTGGCGGCAGCGGGAGGGATCTCCGCCGAGAACCTGGACGGATTTCTCCGGGGCGAAAGTATGCCGGATATGCCGGCCGTCGATGCGATGGCCCGGCAACTGGGGGTCGAATTGCCCGAGATCAACATCGTCGATTTCTTCCGCAGCGGATACATCCCGGAGACAATGGTGAACTTTCTGGGCTTTCTGGGCTTTAATCCCGGCGGGGAGCGGGAAATCCTGCGGCGGGAGGAATTGGTCAGCGTCTTCGATATCCACCGTTTGACGAAGGCCAACAGCTTGTTTGACCGCAAGAAATTGTCATCTTTCAATACCGAACATATCAAGATGTGCACGCCGGAGACTCTGCTGGCCCATTTCAAGATGTTCCTGGCCCAAACCGGTTCGCCGCTGCAGAAGGCCGACGACGCGATGTTGTCGCGGATGCTGCACTGTTGTCTGGGGGCGCGGACACTGGCAGAGATCGAACGCAAGTGCCGCTTTGTGTCTGCCGACGACGATGCGATCGAATTCGATCCGTCCGCCGTCGAAAAAGTCCTTCGCAAGGACGGCGGCGCCGCGACGCTGCCACTGGTCGCCCGGCGGCTGGGGGAACTGAAGGAAGTGACCGCCGAGGCCATCGAACAGGTTCTTCGCGGCCTGGCGGAAGAAAAACAGGTCGGCCTGGGCAAGGTAGCCCAGCCGCTTCGCGTGGCCATCACGGGCACGACCATCAGCCCGCCGATCTTCGACGCGGTGGATATGCTGGGCATGGATCGCACGCTCAAACGGATCGCGCTGGCGGTCCGGCGGTTTGGAACGGAAACGAACGGATAGAGAGAGAGGATTGGTATGTCGTTATTGGTGACGGGATCGATCGGGATTGACACGGTCAAAACGCCTTACGGGTACAGTGAGAAATGTATCGGCGGTTCGGCGGTGCATTTCAGCATGGCCGCCGCGATCTTTACGCCTGTGCGGTTTGTCGGCGCGGTCGGCGAGGATTGCCCCTTTGATCTGGCGCAGGCGTTCGAGGGCCGCCAGGTGGATCTGGCGGGTCTGGAGATTCGCAAGGGCAGCCGGACTTTTCGTTGGATCGGAAGCTATGAAGGCGACATGAACGAGGCCCGCACCGACGCGGTAGAGTTGAATGTCCTCAGCGAACAGCCGCCGAAGGTGCCCGATGCCTTCAAGGACAGCGACTTTGTGTTCCTGGCCAACACGGCTCCCGCCCTGCAAATCGAGCTGTTGGATCAGTTAAACAGCCCATCGTTTGTCGCCGCCGACACGATGAATCACTGGATCGTGACGGCCAAGGACGACCTGATGAATCTTCTCGACCGCATCGATATGCTGATTATCAACGAAGGCGAGGCCAAGCTGCTCACCGGCCAACGGAATCTGATGCTGGCCGCCAAAGATATTCTCGAACTGGGGCCCAAGGTCGTGATCATCAAAAAGGGTGAATATGGCTCGATGATGTCCGACAAAGACGGCGACCTGTTCATCCTGCCGGCCTTCCCAACGACCGTGGTCATCGACCCCACCGGCGCGGGCGATTCCTTCGCCGGCGCGATGATGGGATACCTGGCCAAGGCCAGCAAGGTCGATTTCAGTTCCCTGCGGAAGGCCATGGTGGCCGGGACCGTCGCCGCGTCGTTTACTATCGGCGATTTCTCGATCCACGGCATCAAGGCCGCCACGCCGGCCGACATCGACGAGCGGTCAGACCAGTTGCGCAAAGTCACGCAGTTTTGATGGCGGCGGCCGGTCCGATGCGATGCTTTATTGCCATTGATGTTACCCCGACGATCCGCCGGAAACTGGCGGAGGTAACGCTGAAGCTGCGCCGGGCCCTGCGCGGCAGCCGGGGCGGGATCAAGTGGGTCGAGCCGGACCTGATGCACCTGACGCTGAAGTTCCTCGGCGACATCGACGAGGCGACCGTCGTGACAATCCGCGGGATCGTCGATGAGGTTGCGATTGCCCATCGCGGCTTCGAGTTATCGGTCGAAGGCGTGGGCTGCTTCGGCAAGCCCGCCCGCGTGGTCTGGGTCGGCATGAACGAAAGCCCGGCCCTGATGGCCCTGCAAACGGATCTGGAGGGGCGATTGGTGGCGGCCGGATTTGCCGCCGAGGAGCGGCTGTTCAGCGCCCACCTGACGCTGGCCCGGATCAAGGATCCCGCCGCTGGCAAGGATGTGCCCGGGTTGATCGAGGCCGATCGCAATACCCGGTTCGGTTCGTTCGGCGTCGATGCCCTGCGGGTGTTTCGCAGCGAGCTGACGCCGCAGGGGCCGATCTATACCGTGATTCATACAAGCAAATTGAACGCATAACAACGGATTGAAAGCGAGGGAGTTTATGGCTAAGGCCAAGACAGTACCGGCGGCGAAGAAAACCGCCAAGACGGATTCGGCGGTCGCCGGCGCATTGGACCGCGCGATCGCGCAGATCGAAAAGCAGTACGGCACCGGCTCGATCATGAAAATGGACGAGGCCAACCTGGCCTGCGTCGAAGGTATCAGCACCGGCGCCCTGTCGCTGGACCTGGCGCTGGGCGGTCGGGGCGTGCCCCGCGGCCGCGTGTGCGAGTTCTTCGGGCCGGAATCTTCCGGTAAAACGACGCTGGCCCTGCATGTGATCGCCCATGCCCAGCGGGCCGGCGGCGTGGCGGCCTTCATCGATGCCGAGCACGCCCTGGATACCACGTGGGCCCGCAAGATCGGCGTGGATGTCAGCGGCCTGCTGGTCAGCCAGCCCGACACC
>PMBP01000100.1 GCA_003152975.1 Phycisphaerales bacterium
GGCGCCATTGCAGTAATTGTTCCCCGGGTTGCACGGCATCAGCCAGTTTTCCGAGAGAATCAATAGATCCAGGATATCCGTTGTGCCGTCGTTGTTGGCATCGCCGGTGATCGGCTTGGCGAAATGCGGCAGGATCAATTCATACCACGGCAGGTAACCGTCGAGGGTTAGCATGCTCGAGGAAGTATCGAGAATCACGCGGCCGGTACCATTGGGTAGCGTCAGCGTGCCGTTTTGCCAATTCTCGCCGCCGTAATCCGCCATGCGATTGCCGCTGACGGTGACCCTCGGTTCCAGATAGGCGCTGGGAACGCCGGACTTGAGGGCCACCCGCGTTCGGACGATAAAGGTGATCGGCTGGCCGAAGGCGTAGCTCTTGAATTCCCACTCGTATTCCTGCAGCTCGGGCGTGTCGCGATGGCTGAGCTGGCCGGAAGTGTTGCCGGCGACTTGGGCCGAGAGGTGCTGGACGGTGCCGATGTACAGGCCGTTCCACCAGTCGGCTTCCGTCCACGCCGGCGCGACCCCGATCTTGACGCTGAAGCTCGCCAGCCCCGCCTGCGGGGTGACGGTAACGGTCGTCGTCATCTCGCCGGCGCCCAGGATCGTGTTGCCCGCATAGGCCCGGGTGACGGTGAACGGGATCGCAGCGTCCTTCTTGACGGTCGTCTGCCGGGCTTCCAGCTCGGTTTTGTCGGTGACCAACAAGCTGCTCCATTTGTACTGGTTGCCGGAGATGACCGGAGGATTCGGGAAGAAGTTGCCCAAGGTATTGGGGGTCTCAAAGATCACCGAGTTGATGTTCCAGTCGGACACGCCGCCGGAGGAATTGGTCAACCCAAGCCACCAGGTAACATCGCAGCTCTGCGTCGAGGCGGAGAAGGACTGGGTCTGAACGGGGGCGGTATAGGAATAGTCCAGATCGAAGTCGGCCTGGAACTCCAGCCCCTGTCCGCTGGCGTACTCATAGGCGCCTATGTCGTACTCGGCGCCCTGCGGACGGATGGTGCCGAGAATATCCTCCGATGGGCCCACCAGCACGCCGCCGATATCGTGTTTTCCATTGTTAACCAGGGGTGAATCGGGCAGAAGGCGGTAATCGTTGTCCTGCCAGGTCAGGGCGTTATTGTCGGGACCATCGAGATCGACAAAGGCCGGATCGAGATCCAGGTTTGCGATGTTGGGCATGATATCGGCCCACCCGGTCATAATATCACAGTAATAAACCTCAACATTATCCGGATAAGACATGGTTCCGCCGGTCGGAGCGAAAAAGATTTCCGGATGGCCGGTAACGGACGAGTCGCCCCAGAGGANNGGGGCAAGCTGTACGACTCGAAAACGAACAGGCCGCCGCCGCGCTGGGCATGATTACCCGAAAAGGTGCAGTTGAGGATGCTGCTCGACACAAACTTGTCGAGATAGATCGCGCCGCCGTCCTGGGCGGTGTTCAGAACCAGGATACAGTTTGAAAAGGTCATGGAGTTTCGGGTCGAGTCGGGATGAGCCAGGGGATCTGAGGGTACGGTCGTACTGTCGAAAACCGCCCCGCCCCGATTGGCGGTATTGGCCGCAAACCAGCATTTCCTGGACATACAATTGCTTTTTTCATTGGGCGTGGTCACCTTGAGGCCGTCGATGGAGGCCTGGTTGCCGGAAATCGTGCACGAGGCGAACTGGGCCGGCGAGTCATTGAGGAACGCCCCGGCGCCGGTGGCCGCATGGTTGTTTTGGATGAACGAGGTTTCGATCACCGGAGCGTTTTGGATGCAGAACAATCCACCGCCTTGTTGAGAGGCCGTGTTGCCGGTGATCTGGCAATCCTGGAGGTGGAGAGTCCCGATCGACGAAAACACGCCGCCGGCATTACCGGCCGTGTTATCCTGAATCTGGCAATGCTGCACGCCGCTATCGCCGAACAAGGCCAGNNGCCGCCACTGGCGGTGGCGGTGTTGTTCTTGATGATGCAATTGGCAAGGGTGGTCGAAACGGCACGGGACAAAACGCCGCCTCCGGTTCGATCGTTCTCTTGCGGGCCTGTGGCTTTGCCGCGGGTGATCGTAAATCCATCGAGGGTGACCTCGGCTATGGTGGCCGTGGGCACCAGGAAGCAGTGATAGGCCGCATTATTGCCGTCAACCGTGGTCAGATTCAGTTGGACATTCCGCTGGGCCAGTTCGGTTTCAGTGCCGGCAAATCCGCCGTAAAACTTCAGGACTTTATCGACGGTCAGGGGTTGGGTGAGGGTGTAAGTGCCTTTTTTCACCCAGATCTCGTCGTTGGCGACGGCTGCAGTGATGGCCTCTCCGATGGTTTTGAAAGCGGAGGTCCAACTTGTGCCCGTAAAGCCTGTCGGAGAGGGCTGGTAAATCTGTAACACCTCAGCGTCCGTCAGGGCTCGGTTGTACAGTTTTGCATTGTCGATGGCGCCTTTGAACCGTTGAGTTCCCGTGGGCGCACTGTTGCCGATCAGGAAGCGGGTTTTGGCCTGTTGTGGGCCGGTGGCCAGGACCGTCCCGGGCTCCACCGGAACGCCGTCCAGGTACATCTTGGCATTCTGAATATCCGTCTGGGCCGAGCCCGGAATGCTGAACGCGACAAAGTGCCACTGGCCGTCTTTGAGGGTCGTCCACGCCGATTCATTGAAGTAGCGATAATTGTTCGCTCCCATATACATCAGCGGCTTGCCCTTGTTGTTTTGCTGTAGCTTCACCGCCGGGTAAGTCCCACCGAACGAAATCAATGTCGTCGATGCCGTATCCGTACACTTGACCCACGCGGCAAAGGTCCAGGCGTCCGGGAGCAGCTTGGAATTGGTTCCAAAATCAATCTGATCCCCGGTACCGTCGAAAGCCAACGCTTGCCCGAACTTCCCCGCAACGCTCATTGCGGAAGTATTTCGCACGGCCGTTCCGTTGATCAGATTCGGACCGCTGTCCACGACCACTTTGGTGGCGGCGTTGTCATCCATTGTCCAATACCCCACCGCCTCGGATACTGCCGATGACTGTGTGCTATCGACATAGATGATCTTGGATCCCGCCACTCCGGACAGAAGCAATACAACGGTCAGAATCGTTCCCATCATTCGAGAATACATTTGGTGACCTCCTACATGACTAATCCGATTGTTGGATATTAGACCCATATTTTCCTTTTTGATTCGACAAAATCTTCGGGAATAGCCCGAATGCCATGATGCATATCGTCAAAGATTGCCCATCTAATCTTTTGAAACACTTCCCATGTTAATTATTTTGACATTTTACCCTGTCGGCCTATATTGTCAAACGATAATGGCAAGCTGAAAACAAAGATGCTATGGGACTTTCGGATTCTATGGGTTGCCATGTCGTAAGCTTCTAATTTAAAAGAAGTTATGAACGAAATCGATCAGAATATTCTGTCCATCCGAGTCTTCCATAGAATTCGTATATTTTCCCACTTCCAGGAAGGAAATCTTCCGGCCGCTGTTTTTTGGAGTGATAGCTGGAATTATAAAGGAAATCTGGTATAATAAAGCGTTTAGAGAATCAGGTAGATTCTAAATCGATCTTGACTTGTTTTTCGGGGTTTTCTATGCAATTTGATCCAACGAAGATGCCGGACTGGAAGATTGCCGAACTGGCCGAAGAGAAGATGAAGACCCTGGACCAGTTGGCCGGGGATCTGGGCCTGGCGTATGGGGAATTGCTCCCGGTCGGCCAGAAACTGGCCAAGATCGACTATGTCAAAATCCTCCGGCGGCTCAAACACGCCCGGCGCGGGAAATACATCGATGTCACCGCCATCACTCCGACTCCCCTGGGCGAGGGCAAGACCACCACGACCATCGGGCTGGTTCAGGGCCTGGGCCGGCTCAAGAAAAATGTCATTGGGACCATCCGCCAGCCCTCCAGCGGTCCGACTTTCAACATCAAGGGATCGGCCGCCGGCGGCGGGCTGTCGCAATGCATTCCGCTCACGCCCCTGTCGGTCCGGCTGACCGGCGACATCGAGAGCATCACCAACGCCCACAACCTGGCGATGGT
>PMBP01000315.1 GCA_003152975.1 Phycisphaerales bacterium
CCAGTCGATGATCGACGCGATGAGCCGAACCGTCGAGGATTTGGCCAAGGAAGTGTCGCTGTGTTTTCGGTACTACGCCGTGACCTTCCGCGGCGAAAAGCCGCAGGAGGCGGTCTTTGGCGGTGGAGAGGCCCACGAAACCGCATTGCTCAACGCCTTGCGGCGGCACCTCGGCATCGAGATTACCATCGCACAGCCGTTCCGAGGGATCGATCTGGTCGGTAGCGTGCTGGCCGAAGCCGACGCGACAACACTGAGCGAATGGGCGGTGGCGGTGGGATTGGGAATTCGCGGATTTGAGCCGGCCCTGGCACCGGTGGAGAATTCAGGATGAGAGACATCGATTTTATCCCGGATTGGTACCGGACCGGCCGACAGCGAAAGGTCAGCTATCGCCGACAATACACGATGATCCTGTGCCTGTTCGGCGTTCTGGCGGTTTGGAGTTTTGTGTCGGGACTGTCGGTGTCCCGCGGCCGGGCCGAAGTGGATCGCCGGGAACAGACCTACCAGGCGGATGAGTCCATCAGCGCCCGCTTTGAGGGGCTCAAGAAGGAACTGGCCGTTTTGATAGACAAACAACGGGTATTGGGCCAGGTTGATCCGCGAGCGGATTTTGGCGCTGCCCTGGCGGAACTGTCCCATGTTGGCGGCGAGCGGATCATTCTGCGGTTGCTGGATGTCCAGGCGGAAAAATTTGTCCCCGATAAACAAGAAGACAAGCCCTCCATGATGACTCTGGGATCGGACACTTCCGAGTCGAAATCCATTCTGCCGGGGGCGGACCTGCGGTACCGCTTTAAGGTGGCCGGAATTGCGGCCGATGCGGCCGATGTGGCCACCCTGATCTCGGCGCTGGAAAAATCGTCCTATTTCTGTCAAATCCTGCCGGGTTTTTCCAAGACCATCCAGGTCAAGGGTTTTCCGGTGACCGAATTTGAAGTGTCGTGTTATCTGGCGAATTACTCGTCGATGAAATAAATCGTATCTGACGGAAACACGTTCGTGAAGAAACTGGAACGACAACAACTGGTGATCTTCGGAATCGCGATGGCGATCGTGACGGGATTCGGTCTGTTCCAATATTACCCCCTTGCCCACAAGGCCGATTGGATCCGCAAGACGAGCGAGCGACAGCAGGTGGTCAGCGACGAAACGGACCAGCTCATCCGGCAGATGTCTCAGTTGCGCAACCAGGTCGAATCGCTCAAGCCGCTCGAAGCCGAGTTCGATAAGAAGCTACCCCGGACTCGGCAGTTTGCCGCCCTGTGGCAGCAGATTACCGATGTGATGAATCAGCGCGGCCTGACCGAACAGGTCGTTCAGCGGGAAGTCGAATCCGACGATAGTCGGTTCGGCACCGTCCGGATCCGTCTGCAGTGCGGCGGAACCTTCCAGCAAATGTTCGATTTTTTCCGATCCCTGCAGACGATGGATCGGTTTATCCGGATTGAGAGTTTTCAGTTGACCAATGAAACCGACTATTCCGGCCGGGTCAAGCTGGATGCCGTGGCCCGAGTGTTTTTTCAGGTTGCAAATTCCGATTCTCAGTGAGACCTATGAAGCAAGACGCAAAAAAAATTCCGGTAACAACATCCCGTCCGATACAACCGGCGCACTCATCGGTCAGCCAAGGCAAGATTATCCTGGCGGTCGTGCTGGTCGGCGTGATGGGATTTTTGTGGATTCGGGTGTTTTTGCGGCATGGCAAGCCGGCGATGGCTTCGGCCAAGCCCACGACCTCCAAAGCGTCACACGCGGAGGCTGCGGCCAAGTCCACGCCCCCCGTACGGCTGTCCTATGCTCCGCTGGCAGTTGTTCCGGGTCGGCAGGATCGGCTGGCTCGAGATCTGTTCTCCGTGCCGGACTCGGCCGTATTTCCCTGGCAGCAAAAGCCCGCGCAGGCCGAGCAGCCCGGCGCCGTCACTCCCATCGAAGATCCGTGGGATAAACAGATTCGTCCCTTCATGGAACGGATCGTAGTCGATGCCATTGGGACCGATCCGAAGGGAACGGCTCAGGCGTTCATCCAGGACCGGTTCTTGTCGGTGGGCGATGTGTTGCCGCTCAAGCAGGGCCAGAAACAGTACGAAGTGAAAGTAAAAGAAATTCATTCCAACTCTGTTGTGTTGGAATGGCAAGACCATGCGGTCACTTTGAAAATGTCCGAGCCGGGTATGACCGGCGACAAATGAAAGGGAATACGATTATGTTGTACCGAGCCAAATTGAGAAAACAAAGACTGCTCAACCTGGGATTGGTTTGGGGGCTGGTATTGGCGTGCCTGGCGACTTTGGGTATCGGCCAGGTGCAAACCCCGGCGGATGCGCCGATGGTTTTGGCGCAGGCGGGGCCGACTCCGGACAAACCGGCGGCGGATAAACCTGCAGAACCGGCGAAACCCGAAGCCGCAAAACCGGCGGCCGCCAAACTGGAAGCCGCGAAACCCGAAGCCGCGAAACCCGAAGCCGCCAAACCCGAAGCCACCAAATCGGCCGAACCGACGACCAACGGTGCCGAAGCCGTGGTGGAGCGGTCCATCGGCGGTCAGGCCATTCAGACCCTGTCCTTTAAGAAGGACATGACGATTATCGATGCCCTTCGTTTTCTGGCCCTGAAGTACCAGAAAAACATCGTCCCGACACCGCGGGTGGCCGGTGTGGTCACGGTGACGAACCTGTACGATGTGAGTTTTGNNGCGTTGATCGGTCCCAACCACCGGTTTGAGACCCAGGGCAACTTCATTATGGTTTACACCACCGAAGAGTTCGACCAACTCAAGGCCGACAAACGCCGCCGTGAGTACAAACACTTCACGCTGTACTATCTGACCGCCGAAGAAGGCGAAAAGATGGTCAAAGCCTTTCTGAGCGCCGATGGCATGATGGCCCGCAGTTCTCCCGCCAAGAGCGGCGTTCCGGGCGGCCAGTCCATCAGCGATGAGGCCAGCGGCGACAACCTGGCCTATCAGGACACGCTGGTGATCTGTGATTATCCGGAAAACATTACCCAGATCGATGAAATGCTTAAGCGGCTGGATATCCGTCCCCTGCAGGTGCTGATCGAGGCGACCATTCTGGCGGCCAACCTGACCGAGGGCATGGAGTTCGGCATCGATTTGAACATGGCCGGCGGGATTGCGCTGGAAGGATCGGCCGCATCGGGAGCCATTCAGGATACGGTCAACGGAGGCGTACTGGAATATGCCTCCGGCGCCACGACACCGATTGGACAGATTGCGCGGGGAGGGATTCGGGGGGTTCCGATGGAAACCTCCGGTTTTTCCAAGACCGGCGGCAACGGTCTCCGAGTGGGCGTGACCACCGGTGATTTCGCAATGTTTATCTCGGCTCTGGAGCAGATAACGGATGTGACGATCATGGCCAATCCCAAAATCCTGGCCGTCAACAAGCAACTCGGCCAGGTTTATATCGGCACCAAGCTGGGTTATCGCGAAGGCGATGTGGAAACCGCCGGCGGCGGGACCCAGCAGGGCGCCGTGAAGTTTCTGGATACCGGAACTAAGCTGGCCTTCCGTCCGTACATCGGCAACGACGGATTTATCCGTATGGATATCCACCCCAAGGACAGCTCCGGTAACCTGAATGCCCAGGGCGTTCCGAATGAAACGGCGGCGGAATTGTCCACGAATGTCATCGTCAAGGACGGCCAAACGGTCGTCATCGGCGGATTGTTCCGCGATGTGGTCAACTCCACCAAGAAACAAGTGCCCGTGTTTGGAAACATTCCGTTCCTGGGCGATTTTTTCAAAAGCTCCAACGATTCGACCACACGGCAGGAAGTGATCGTTTTATTGACTCCCCATATTATCCAGAATATGGATCAACTGAATTCCGATGCGCGGATTCAGGATGTCAAGCGGCGGTGGGCCGGAGCCCGCGATCGTCTTCACTGGCTGAATGTCGGCCGGACCGCCGACGACAGCTATGCCAAGGCGGCCGGCCTATTCAGCGGCGGCGACACGCAGGGAGCCCTCAATGAACTCAACTGGACCCTGCAGCTGCGGCCGACCTATCTGGAAGCCATTCGCCTGCGTGAACGGATCGTCCAGGAAACCAACGGCGGCAATGACCAGGTGATCGAACGGATCATGCTGGACAATATCGAAAAACAAGATTCCGAAGGTTGGTTACGGAATTAGCAAAGGGACTGACACTCTCCGGCCGGATCGGATCCGATCCGGCCGNNGGCTTCTGGGCGGATGCGCCTCGCATCAGCAAAACAAACAGGCGGCCCATCAGCGATTTGAGCAAACCTCGGCCCAGGGCAAATTTCCGCTGGCTCGTCAATTTTTTGAAAATGGGAAAACCGACGAGGCCCTCACGATCCTGACCGATTGCCTACGGCAGGATCCGGACAATCCCCAGGTCCATCTGTTGATGGGAGAAGTGCAGCTATCTCTCGGACGAAATGAGGTTGCCCGGACGCATTTCCTCAAGGCCGTCGAGCGGCAGGATCAACTCCATACGGCGTGGGCCTGGCTGGGCGTGATCTCCCTCGAGGCCAAGCAGCCCCGTGAGCCGCTGGAGT
>PMBP01000075.1 GCA_003152975.1 Phycisphaerales bacterium
AAATGACCGAGCCATGACCCGCGCCGCCTCTGAACAATCCGATGCCCCCGCCCTCCTGACCGTCAAGGTCGTTCCCGGCAGCAGCCGTACCCAGGTCGCCGGCACCCTCGACGGCATGGTCAAGATCAAGATCGCCGCCCCGCCCGAAAAAGGCAAGGCCAACGAACGGCTGATCGACTATCTGGCCGAAACCCTCGGCTGCCGAAAAAAAGATATCCACCTTGTCCGTGGACAAACCCAGCCGGTCAAGCAACTCGAAATTGCCGGCCTGTCCATCGAAACCATCCGCCAACGACTGGGGCTATCTCATGATTCCTGATCGAACAACTCTACGATGTCGATATTTCCGTAAGGTTTTTCCGGCCGTCCTGCTGATCGCCTCGCTGTCGGTCCCGGCCTCGGCGGTCTCCCTGGCCAACAGCAATAAACGCGGCCTGAACCTCTACTCCATCGACCAGATCCTCCGCCTCGACGAAAAAGAAATCGACATCGGCACCGCCGCCCTGGTCCTGTCCCGCCAGTGGGCCTCCGAAAGCAACATCCAGCGCTACCGCGCCAAGATCGACGCCATGGCCACCGAAATCCTCCAGCGCATGGAGGCCAAACGCATCGGGCCCGACGCCCGCGCGATCCCGATCATCAATGAGTACCTCTTCGTCGAACAGGGATTCCAGCCCCTCAAGACCGCCGACAACCCCGACGACCTGTTCATGAACACCGTCCTCGACAAAAAGAAGGGATACTGCCTGAGCTTATCGGTCCTCTATCTGGCCATCGCCGAGCGGATCGGCTTGCCGGTCCATGGCGTCGTCGTCCCCGGCCACTTCTTCGTCCGCTACGATGACGGCCAGAGGCGCTACAATATCGAAACCACCAGCCGCGGCGGCTCAGCCGACGACGAACATTATATCAAGCAGTTCAAGCCCCCGAAATCCGAAAATTCAATCTACATGACCAGCTTATCCAGCCACCAGACCTTCGGCTGCTTTTTCAACAACCTCGGCAATTGCTATGTAACCATCGGCGATATCGAAACCGCGCAGGGGTGGCTCGAGCGGGCCGCCCGTATTAACCCCTCCCTGTCCGAGGCCCGCACCAACCTGGGCAACATCTACCTCCGCAAGGGCTGGTTCAACGACGCCGTCGAGCAGTACCGCGTCGCGATACGGCTGGTTCCCTCTGACGCAAGGATCCACAACAACCTCGCCAACGCCTTCGTCGAACTGGAGGATTTCAACTCCGCCATTGCCGAATACCGCCAGGCCATCAATATGCAGAAAGATTACATCGACGCCTATCGCAACCTGGCCTCGGTCTTCCGCCGTCAGGGCAAGTTCAAGGAGGCACTGTCTGAACTGAAGGATGCCCTCGGCCTCGACTCCGACGACACCGAAACGATCCGCCAGATCGCCGACCTCTACCGCGAAAAAAAGGAATGCGGCTCGGCGATGGCCCTGTACCGCAAGGCCATCAAGCTCAAACCCGACCTGGCGATCGCTCGCGTCGGCTTGGGATATTGCCTGCTGGATTCCGACAAGGCCCAGCAGGCCGTCGAGCAGTTCGACCAGGCCATTCGCGCCGACGCCCGTAACCCCAACGCCTATTTTGGGCTGGCTCAGGCCTACAACAAGCTCGGAATGCTTCCGGAGGAAATCCAGTCCTACCAGGCCCTGTTGACTCTCGAACCCAACCTGGCCGCGGCGCGGCAAAATCTCGGCAACGCTCTGCACACCTCCAAATCCTACCCGGAGGCCATCGAACAGTATTCTCTGGCCATTCAGTTGCAGCCCGACAATTCCGGCCTGTACTACAATGTCGGCGCCGCCTATTCGTCCCTCAAACAGTACCAGAAGGCCACGGCCTATTTCCGAAAGGCCATCGAACTCGATCCCCAAAACGCCGCCGCCCATAATGCCCTGGCCATCGCCTATTACATGCTCGAGCAGTTCGGTCCCGCCAAGACCCACGCCGCGGCGGCCAAACAATTGGGGTATGCCGTGCAAAAAGAACTCCTCAAAGCCCTGGATCTGTAATCCTTTGGAGATTTAGAATATGAAATTCAAACGAATGAATCGAATGTTGACGATCCTGCTTGGCATTTTTCTGCTGGGCATCGTCATCGTCGTGGGACTGCTGCACACACTGGGCGACCGGGCCCTCAAGCTCGGAATCGAAACCGCCGGAACCAAGGCCCTCAATGTCGGAGTGACCGTTGACAACGCATCCTTTTCCCTCCTTCGCGGCCGTCTTATCCTCAAGAATCTGGCCATCCAGAATCCCTCCGGGTACGATACCCCCAAGCTCTTCGAGATCGACCGCATGGAAATCGAGGCCGACCTCCCCTCGTTCCTCGGCAAAACCGTGCATATCAAGAAAATCTATCTGGATGCCGCCGGCCTGACCGTCGAGCAAAAAGGGCTCTCCAACAACCTGCAGGAAGTCCTCGATCATGTCGCCAATTCCAAGCCCAAATCGACCGAACCCAAACAGCCCTCGCTGGGCAAGGATGTCCTCGTCGATGACCTCGACATCACCAATACCAG
>PMBP01000520.1 GCA_003152975.1 Phycisphaerales bacterium
TAGGAGATCTGCCAGAGCAGGAAATTACTGATCCGCATCTCCCCGGAAGTTCGGATCAATAGGTCGGGATCGGGAAGTCCGGCGGTGTAGAGATTGTGGTCGAGGGTGGCTTCCTCAATATCGGCGGGATCCAGTTTTCCGGCGACGGCATCCGCGGCGATTCGTTTGACGGCATCGACGATCTCCGTGCGGCCGCCGTAATTGAGTGCGATGGCCAGAACCATGCCGGTATTCGTGCTGGTCATTTCGACGGTCTGGTGAAGGGTATCGACGACTTTTGGCGGTAACCGATATAGCCGGCCCAGGTGAACCAGCCGGACATTGTGCTTCATCAGATCGGGGCGGATCGCTTCAAGATACAGCGAATTTAGGTGCATCAGGAAATCAATCTCTTCCCTGGGCCGTTTCCAGTTCTGCAAGCTGAAGGAATACAGCGACATGCATTCGAGGCCGAGTTTCACGCCGTACATCGCGATCTTCTCGACGGTCTTGCCGCCCTGTTCGTGGCCGTGAAACCGCGGAAGGCCCCGTTGCTGGGCCCAACGGCCGTTGCCGTCCATGATGATGGCCACATGGCGCGGAACCGATTGCGGAGGGATTCCCAGCCGTTCGGCCGTTCGCATGCGTTTGTGTTCAAACGATTCGTTCACGACTGCTTCCTGCATTCTGTCCTGCGGTCTCCATTGGGAACCGAGTCGAATCAGCGGTTGCGGAAGATCACCTGATCGCGCTGGGGGCCGATCCCCAGCATGGAGATCGGAACGCCGACGATCGATTCGATCTTGCGGACATAGTTGCGGGTCGTCTCGGGCAAATCCTCAAAGCGACGGATGGCCGAGAGATCCTCGTTCCATCCTGGAACGGTATCGTAGATACACTCGACCGATTGCAAACGACGGGCATCGGAGGGGAAAAAGTCGGTCTCGATGCCGTCAATACGGTAGGCCCGGCAGATCTTCAGTTCCGGGAAACCGGCCAGGGTGTCGAGGTGCATCATGGCAATCTCGTCGATGCCGCCGATGCGGGTGGAATACTTGACGGCGACGGCGTCAAACCAGCCGCAGCGACGCGGCCGGCCGGTGGTCGTGCCGTACTCGTGGCCGCGTTCGCGGATCCGCTGGCCGATGGCGTTGTCCTGTTCCGACGGGAAAGGGCCCGAGCCGACGCGGGTGGCGTAGGCCTTGACCAGCCCGATGAAACGATGGACATGTCGGGCGGGCACGCCGCAGCCGGGACTGATGCCCAGCGCGCTGGAGTTGGAACTGGTGACGAACGGGTAGGTCCCGTGGTCGATATCCAACAGCGATCCCTGGGCGCCTTCAAACAGGATGTTTTTCTTGGCGTCGATGGCTTCGTGCAGATACTGCGTGGTGTCGCAGACGAATCCAACGAGCTTGGCGCCGAGGGCGAGATATTTTTCGACCAACGCGTCATCGTCGATCGGTTCGGCGACATAGAGGGCCGTGAAGAGCTTGCTTTTGTAGTCCGCGATGGTCCGGAGTTTATCCGCCAGGGCGGCCGGATCACGGAAGTCGCCCATGCGGACGGCGTTGGTGCGGCCGACCTTGTCGGCATAGCAGGGGCCGATCCCGCGGGCGGTCGTGCCAATCTTGCGGTTGCCGAGGGATTCTTCGCGGAGACGGTCTTCGAGCTTGTGGTAATCGAGTACGACATGGGCGTTCTCGCTGATCCGCAGTCGTCCGGCCAGCGTTATCCCGCGGGCGGCAAGCTGATCGATTTCGGTCAGCAGGACTTCCGGATCGACGACGACGCCGTTGGCGATCACGCAGTCCACGCCCGGCCGAACGGACCCGCTGGGCAGAATGTGCAGGGCAAACTTTTGGCCGGCGACGACGACGGTATGGCCGGCGTTGGCCCCGCCGCCGTAACGGACGACGATATCGCTGGATTCGGCGAGAATATCGACGATCTTGCCCTTGCCTTCATCTCCCCACTGCAAGCCGACAACGCAGATATTCATGACTGGGCCTTCCCTTCCTGAGATGCGGGGCCGGACAGTTCTTCGATAAGCCGATCGAGCACGGCCGAGAGATTGTCGTATTTCCGGGCATTAAATTTCAGATTCTTCTCGGTGTCCCCGGGTTTATAGGAGAGAACGAAAAAGCCCTTCGAATCGAAATGGGTTTTGTCGATCTGTGTGACGGCACTGAGCGGGATCGAGAGACGGTTGAGCATCAGGGTACTGTCATCAACCCGGATTCGCTGGTTGCGAACACGGACAAAATTGGCCACCACCAGCACGCCCGCGGCCATCAGGAACGGCGGGGCCTTGTGATGGATAATCAGGGTATCGTCCGGCGTTCCGTCGGAGTGGGTGTGATTGGCGATGAAACTCTGATTGAAACGCCCGTCATAAAAAACCCACGCCGCCAGGCCCAGCATCACGACCAGCATGATCAGGTGGTTGTTCCTTCGGTATTGACTCAATGGGGCGACAATTGCCATGTTGAGCTGCCTCCTTTCATTCTGATCGTGTCCGATCTTCGGTTCCTGCCTTCATGGAATCTCCGCCGGTGCGGAAACGGCCCTCGGATTATCGTCGCTGGGCGATGGCGCTGGCCAGCGGCTTGACAAAGTCGGGAATGATCCGTTCGACCATCAGGGTCTCGGCCCATTCGCACTGCCGGAGGAAACAGGCCTTCAGGTCGAACTTGTCCTCGGCAGGGGGGTACTGGCGGATCGTCATGTACAAACTGATGGGCTCTTCAGACTTGAAGCAGCCCTGGCGGATCTCCGAGGCGTTGGTGCGGGATTCAATGGCGATGCGGGCCTGGGTACGGCAGTCCTCGCTGAGCGAGATGATCGTGGCTGGCGACAGGCCCAGGGCCAGGGTGCCGGGCATATCCAAAAGCCGGTGAAAGGCCGTATTGCGAAGCAGCGCGTCGGAGATGACCTCGTTGTGATTGCCCTGGAAATCGAAATCCATCGTGAAGGTCACATCGAGCGACTCGACATCCAGGTGGCTCAGGCCCATCATGTAGGGGGCCAGGTCCAGCACCAATCGCTGGAGGCCGAAGGCGTCCTCCAGATCGTCGGGGTTGGCGCAACCGGCGCAGAGACGATCCGCCTCGATGCTGACCCAGCGGTACTTATCTGCCTGCCGGTCCTCTTCGAGGACGAAATCGCCGTTCTCCCGGCGGTGGAAACTGTTCAGCGAGGGGAATTGCTTTTCGATCCTCTCACAGAACGCCAGGACCGTATCCCGCTCGGTCGGCAGGTCGAGTTCGGTATTGATCAGCATCTCGATGAAAAATTCATCGCACAGCGAAGTAAAGCCATTGGACATCAGAGTACAAACTCCAAACGCACGGATTCTATTACACAAAACGCCGTAGTATCGCATACCCGGGCCCGCCTGACAAGGATAAACCCGGTTATTTCACAGGGTTTTGAAGCTATAGTCATAACTTCTGTTCCAACCGGGTCTTACGAAATGAATGAAGCTCTTTTCCGATTGCGGACTGTTTTGGGCGCGAACTTTTGGCCTGATGCCAGGCCGTAGGTCGAAAAGGCCCGGAGGCGTATTTTAAAATACGCTGAGAACATTTTTGACCGAGAACGCAGCGGCGGGGTAAAAGGGCCGCCCAAAACCAAACTCTTGTGAAATATCCGGGTTAANNGGGTTAGATTCCGGGCAACGACCGCTTGACGACTCTCGTGGGGGCGGATAGGATGGGGACCGATTAAGGATAATCATGGATGCCAACACTGGAAGTCAACTTGTTAAGCAAATCGTATGGGCCGATCCGGGCGGTCGATGGAGTTAGTTTCTCGATCGAACCGGGAGAGATTTTCGGCTACCTGGGGCCCAACGGATCCGGGAAGACGACCACCATTCGCTGTATCATGGGGCTCCTTCGGCCTTCAGCGGGGCAGGTACGGATTTTCGGGCAGCCGGTCGTCTCTGGCCGGGGTACCGGCCATGCCGACATTGGTTACCTGCCGGGGGAGTTTCGTATCTGGCCGGGACTGAAGGCGGGGTATTCACTGTCCACGCTGGCGGGCCTGGGGGGCAAAGACACGGCCAAAAACCATCGGCGAGAACTGGCCCGGCGGCTGGAACTGAATCTGGATCGACCGGTGGGGACCCTGTCGAAGGGGAACCGCCAGAAGGT
>PMBP01000120.1 GCA_003152975.1 Phycisphaerales bacterium
TGCCCGATCTTGGACTCAATGTCGGCGTACTTCATCCGTCGTTTTTGGACGATGATGTCGAACTGGTTGGCGACGACTCGCGTGAGCTGTTCGATCAGCGTTCGGCGGTCTTTGTCTTTGGCTGCGGCGATCTTGCCCAACAGCTCTCCGCATAGGTCCTGCAACTCGATGTCTTTTCGGAGAATCCTGGCCAATTCAGGATAGCGTTTATCCGCCCGCATGAGGGGTTCAAACCGCCGCCGAACGGCCGAAATGTGATTGAGGAATTCTTCGTAGTCCTTCTTGCGAAGTTGCTGGAGCGGCATGGCTTTATCCGGGTACACGGCTCCGAACCATTCCAGGAATTCGACGATCTGTTTTTCTTGGTTCTGACGCCACTGCCCCTGCTTGGTTGGATCGACCGGAACGGCCGATTCGCCGGGAGCGGATTTCGGCAGACGGCCGGCGGCCTTCGCGGATTTTGGATTCCTCGCAAGGGAGATCCGGCGGATCTCAAGGACAAACCGAAAGGGATCATCTTTACGCCATTGGCGCAATTGATGGGCAAGATCAGGTGATTCTGTATCCAGTTTCGACAGCAATTGATCGATGCTTTCCCGGCTCAACTCCAGCGAATCGGCCTGCCCCGGCGTTTCGTCCTCCCACAGGTCATCGGGGATTGTCTGTGCTGGCAAGGAAACCCCCATAAGACAAACCCAAAAGCCCAGCAAAAGTCCCCGGAGGTGGCCCGTACCCAAGAGGTTATTCATGGACTCATCCCTTCCAGAAATCGTCGGTGGAAGCCATCAATTTCAGTTCCTGTTGGAGTTTCTCGATCGGATCCGGAGCATCCGAATTATACTGATCCGGGTGGATGGTCAGGATTGTTTCGAGTTCTCCCTCCAGCTCCTTCGTCATCCCGGATAGGACAGGATCGGTGTCGATCTTCCATTGGGCGGGATCGACGGCCTCGGTAACCTGTTGAGTCGGATGGAATTGCGGCCCGTAGGTCAGCGTCAACAGGGTTGTCGCCAACACGAGCGCGGCGGCACAGCCCGTCCAGCCGATCCAGGCGGGAATTCTGCGGGACGACCGGGTCTGCGCCGCCAGCCGGTTCTGCAAGTCCCGCTTGATGGACGCGATTCGCTCCGGGTGGGGAGCTGGAGCCGGGTGTGTCCTCAGCAGGTCCAGACCGCGATCGATGTCCTCGGCGGCCTTCCCGGCCGACTCGGGATCCAGAAAGGAGTCCAACAGGGCTTTCAATTGTTCCGGATTCTCAGGCACCGGATTCTCCCATCAATTCCCGCAGCTTTTTGAGACCGCGATGGACCTTCGACAGTGTGGTTCCGATCGGTTCGTTACGGATCTCGGCCAACTCCTTGAAACTCAGGTCACCATAAAACCGCATCAGAATCACCTGTAAAGTATCCTCGTCCAGTTTGGACAAAAAAACCTGCAATTTATCGCTCAGTTCCGTGTCGGCCCTTCGGGGAAGAGAATCATCCTGAAGCTCTCGGGCCTTGGTTTCCAGCATTTTTTTCTGCCGGTACCGACCCCGGAGGTGGTCGTGAAAAAGGTTCCCCGCGATCGTGAACAGCCATTTTTCAAAGGATCCTCCCTTGAAGGAATCCAGCTTCTCCACGATCTTAACGAACAATTCACTGAGCAGGTCATGGCTGATATCCGCGTTCCTGGTCAATCTGTAAAAGTAGCCGTAGCAACGACTTGCGTATAAATCGACCAATTCATCATACGCCCCGTGCTCGCCTGCCTGGCACCGGGAAACAAGCTTCTGCGTATCTTGTTTCTCAAAGGATTCCATATCCGCCGAGCCGACAAAGACTTAGACGCGATCGTGGTTTTGGATATTGCATCAGTCCGAAAGAAATCCTGAAAATGGGCACAAGGTTATCGGTCCTGGATCCTTGCATGGTTCTGTCAACCTTACCGCAGCGGCAGATTGGGGTCAGACGGGGTATGGGGGATTCGGGTCATCGGGATCCTCGTCGTCCGGAAGCTTCCAGCGTTCGGTCTCGTCGAGGTCCTCCAGTTCCCGTTTGACATACTTGAGGATCTTGTCCTGGACGGGCGCGAGTTTTTCCTGCCAGGCGGACATGGAATGGAAGGTCCCGATCAGCATTTCGATCCGCATCAGTTGCCATTTGGCCAGGCATTCGGGCTCTTTGATTGTGGAAAAGGGGTCGCAGCGGAACAGGCGTCCGCCGTCCGGCCGCAGTTCAAACATCTCGCAGTCTTTGCACTGGATCATGTCCCGGCTCCGATTTGGGAAAAAAACCTGTCTATCCCTTACATTCGGGTTTCGAACGGATATAATACCAAGTAAATTGGATTCGTGAAAGAGAATAGTGAGTCGTGTTGTTGGAGGTATGAATGGCCAAGCCCAGAAGAAGAAGAAAGATCGGCAGCAAGAAACGCCGGAGAAAATGGAAAATCCGTCACAAGATCAGCGGATAACGCTGATCTTCTGACGAAGTTGGGTTGATGCAGACAGGATGAACAATCGTCCCGGTTGGGTTGCGCCCGGAGGTTGTGTATCCTGTCTGTATCGTTTGGGGGGTTTAGCAGGGGGCTGACTCATGAAGCATTACGAGGTACATTTCCAGCCGGACGGCAAGACCATCCGGATTCATTCCGGGGCGATGGTCCTCGACGCGGCTCAACAGGCGGGAGTCGTCCTGCATACGGCCTGCGGCGGGCAGGGGACCTGCGAAAAATGCCAGGTTCGGTTGCTCCCCGAGGGCGAGAGGGTTCTGGCCTGCCAGTATCCGGTCTATCGGGACCTGCGTGTGGAAATTCCCGAGACCAGCCGATTTTCACGACACAAAATCCTGTCTTCAGGCCAGGGCCGCGAAGTCCAGATCAACCCTGCTTTGTCCAAACGGCACTTTCTGTTGCAGGAATGGACGCCTCAGGAATTTCAGGATGCACTGTCCAACCGGACCCGGGTTTCGGAAAGCGTATTATCCAAGCTGACCTCCCTGGATCATTCCCAGGGTGGAGTCACCGCCGTATCGCATTGGGCTCCGGATTCGGCCGACGATTCGGCTGGTTTGTGGGAGGTGATCGACCTCGAAGCAGGGGATACGACGGATCGGCTCTTTGGGGTGGCGGTGGATGTGGGGACCACAACCGTAGTCGCCAAGCTGGTCGATTTGCTTTCCGGCCAAGTCCGCGCCACGGCCGCGACAACCAACCCCCAGATCCGATACGGCGATGATGTCATTAGCCGGATTCTCCATGCCGATCGCCCGGAAGGAAACGGCCAGCTTCAGCAGGCGATCGCCGAATGTCTTGACGAGCGTATCGGGCAACTGTGCAGCGAGGCCTCAGTCGAACGAAAGGATATTTACGAGGTCGTCGCCGTCGGCAACACGACGATGTCGCACCTGCTGTTGGGCCTGCCGGTTCGGCAACTCGGTCAGGCCCCGTATTGTGCCTTTTCCTGCGATTCTCAGGATCGGCTTGCCTCGGAGTTTGGGATCCATATCCATCCGGCCGGCCGCCTGCATACGCTGGAGAATCTGGCCGGATTTGTCGGCTCGGATACTTTGGCGGTGGCCCTGGCGGTGGGCATGGACCAGGAAACGAAGAATACGCTGGCGGTGGATATCGGCACCAATGGCGAGGTGGTGATCGGCACTCGGGACCGGATGGTTTCGTGCAGTTGCGCCGCCGGGCCGGCGCTGGAGGGCGCCCGGATCTCGCAGGGAAGCCGCGCCGTCGATGGAGCGATCGAGGCCGTGGTCGTCGCCGATGGCGACATCGATGTCGATGTCATCGGCGATTGTCCCGCAAGCAGTCTGTGCGGCAGCGGCCTGATCGACGCGGTCGCGGTGATGCTGGATCTCGAAATCCTGGATATCACCGGACGGTTTGTCGAACTCGATTCAATCCAGGAATGCCTGCCCAAAGCGATCCTTCCGCGGCGGATCCAACGGGATGGGCAGGGGGCCTTTGTGCTGGCCTGGCAGGCGGACGGCTCGCCAGCGGTGGTCCTGACCCAAAAAGATATCCGCGAACTGCAATTGGCCAAGGCCGCGATCCGGGCCGGGATTCGCCTGCTCCAGCAGCAGGCCGGAATGGACGACAAGCAGATTGACCAGATCCTGCTGGCCGGGGCATTCGGTAACTTTATCCGGCGGGAAAGCGCGTTGCGGATCGGCTTGTTGCCGGATGTTCGGGTCGAAAAAATCCACTTTGTCGGAAACGCCGCGGCGGCTGGGGCCCAAATGGCCTTAAATAGCCGACAGTCCCGGATGATTGCGTCCCGCTTGGCACGCCAGATCGAATATATCGAGATCGCTCACCAGTCCGTTTTCCAGACAGTCTTTACCGACTGCCTGATGTTTCCCTGACGAACGTCGTCGAGAGATCGACTCGGTTATCAAGGCCGGGCGTCCAGCCGCTTGTCCCAGACTCGCGCGTTGTTGCCGGCCTGTTGCAGAGTCTGGGGCTCGACAAAGGTGACCCGCATGACCACATCGAACACCGTCGTGATCCGCCGGGCGATATCCTTGCGGAGGTTTTCCAGGGTCTTGAGCTGGTCGAGCGACTGGACCTTGTCGGAGATGCTCACGCGAAGCTCCATCGTATCCTGCCCCGCCTCCTGATCGAGAACGATCTGGTAATCCGGCCGAGTGGTATCGACCTCGTAGAGGATCTGCTCGATCTGTGAAGGGAAGATGCCCATCCCCTGGAAAAAAATCATGTCGTCCGTCCGTGCCGTGACATTGGCCATCCGCAGAAAGGTCCTTCCGCAGGGGCACGGCTCCGGGCAAATTCGGGTCCGGTCCCCCGTTCGATAGCGGATCAGAGGAGATCCCTCGTGGGTCAGTGTCGTCAGGACCAGTTCGCCCTCGTCGCCGGGCTTGACGGCCCGCAAACTGACGGGGTCCACGATCTCGACGATGAAATGATCCTCGTTGATGTGCAGGCCGTTGTGTTCGCCGCATTCGCCTGCCACGCCGGGACCGAGGATCTCGTTGATGCTGTACATCGCAGTCGCCGAGAGGCGCAGCCGCTGCTGGAGCTGCTGTCGCCGCGATTCGTTCAGCGGTTCGCCTCCGAAAATCCCCAGGCGAAGCTGAAGCCGTTCGGGGTGGACCCGCAGGGCCTCAAGTCCCGCCGCCAGGGTTACCGCGTGGCTTGGCGTGGAGATCAAGACGGTCGTCTTGAAGTCCCGCATAATGACGATCTGCTTTTCCACGCTGGTCGAAAGTGATGCCGGGATCACCGACGCGCCGAGGTGTTCGACGCCCTGGTGAAACCCGAAGGTGCCGGGGTACAGACTGTAGTTCAGGGCGATCTGGACGACATCGTGCTCGCTGACGCCCGCAGCCGCCAACAGTCGTGCGGTGCATTCCGACCAGTTCCGCAGGTCATTGCGGGTGTAACCGGCGACGATGGGGGCGCCGGTGGTGCCCGTGGCCGAATGGATCCGCACAATGTCTCGCAGCGGCATGGCGAACATGTCGTACGGGTAACTGCTTTGCAGATTCTGCCGCGTGGTAAAGGGCAACTCCGCCAGGCGTGCCAGGTCCTTGACGGTTTCAAGGTTGACCCGGTGGGCGTCGAAGGCCGTGCGGTAGAAATCAACATTCCGATAGACACGGTTGAGCGTCGATTGAAGTTTCTCGATCTGAAGCTGGGCCAGTTCGTCGCGGGCGATTCGCTCGCATTTCGGATTGTAGATGACAGTTGGTTTCATGATTTTCACTCGTCGATTCGTTGGTATTCCTTGCCGAGATAGGCCCGCTGCACTTCGGGATTGTCGGCCAGCTCGCGGCTGGTTCCTTCCAATACGATCTGGCCGGTCTCGATCACATAGCCGCGGTCGGCCACGGCCAACGCGGCCCGCGCATTCTGTTCGACCAGCAGGATCGTCAGGCCCTTGTTTTTTAAAATGGATATCGTATTGAAAATGTCCTTTACCACCAGTGGCGCCACGCCCAGCGATGGCTCGTCCATAATCAGCAATCGCGGCCGCGACATCAGCGCCCGCCCGATCGCAAGCATCTGTTGCTGTCCGCCGGACAGCGTTCCCGCCAGTTGGGCGTGCCGTTCTCGGAGGATGCCGAACAGCGAATACACCTCCTCCAGAACTTCATCAATGTCCTTGCGGTTTTTGCGGCTCCAGCGGGAATACGCCCCCAGGATCAGGTTCTCGCGTACGGTCAGCGTGCTGAATACATGGCGGCCTTCCGGCACCAGAGCGCAGCCCATTCGGACGATCCGTTCGGCCGGCTTGATCTGGATGGGCTGCTTGTCCAGCAGGATGGTGCCGCAACGGGGACGTAGGATTCCGGCGACGGTTTTGAGCAGGGTGGTCTTGCCGGCGCCGTTGGCCCCGATCAGAGCGACCGCCTCGCCTTCGGAGACATGCAGCGAGAGCCCCTTGAGCACGCGAAGCGCGCCGTACCCGGCCTCAAGATTCAGAATTCGCAGCATGGTCTTCACCCAGATAGATTCGGATCACATCGGGATTGCGCTGAATCGCCCGCGGCGGGCCTTCGGCGATCTTCTGGCCCTGGTCCAGCACCAGGACCTCGTCAGAGATATTCATGACCAGCGACATGTCGTGCTCCACGACCAGGCAGGTCACGCCTCGGTCGCGGATCTTCAGAATCCGCTCGGATAGGGCCTTGGTCTCGTAGATGTTCAGGCCCGCGGCCGGTTCGTCCAGCAACAATAGCGCCGGCTCGGTGGCCAGCGCCCGCGCGAACTCCACCATCCGCTGCTGGCCGAAGGACAGATTGCACGCCCGTTCCTCTGCGATCACTGCCAAGTCGAATTCCTCCAGCAACGCCATGGCTCTCGATCGAATCTCGCGCTCTTCCCGCCAGGTCCAGGGCAGGTTCAGCATCCCGGCCAGGAATCCCGCCCGCGTTCGCGGATGCCGACCGACCATGACATTTTCCAGGACCGTCATGTGCCCGAACAGTTTGGTCGTCTGGAAGGTCCGGGCGATACCCAAACCGGCGATCGTGTGGGACTTGCAGCCGGTGATCGGCCGTCCGCGAAAATGCACCTGCCCGGAGTGCGGCGCCAGCGTTCCGGCGATCAGGTTGAATAGCGTGGTCTTGCCCGCCCCGTTGGGGCCGATGACGGCCTTGATCATACCCTCGGTCACAGACGAATAGACGGCCCGGACGGCATGCACGCCCCCGAACGATCGGCTCACATCGCGAATATCGAGCAAGCAGTTATTCACGCGATCGCCTTGTCAACAGGGTCTTCCATTTATGAATGGGCGGCATCCGCAACAGTCCATCCGGCGCATACAACATAATCACAATCAGGATGATCGCAAATACCGCGTCGTCAAATGTCCCGAACACGCCCCTCAGCGACAGGAAATTCAGCACGACCCCCATCAGCATCGCCCCCCATAGGTTCGCCATGCCCCCCACGGCGACAATGACAACATATCGGACCGATTTCATCACCGTCGCCTCCGACGGTCCGATGCTGCCGTTGTAGTGCGTCATCATCGCCCCGCCGATCGCCGCGAACACGGCGCTGAGGACGAAAGTGGCCAGCTTGTACCGATAGGTGTCGATTCCCAGCGAGTGGGCGGCCTCTTCGTTTTCGTGGATCGATCGCAGCGCCCGCCCAATCCGCGAATGCACCAGATGGATCGACAGGACCATCATCCCCAGCAGGACCGCCCAGGCGATGTAGTAATTTTCCACGCGGAAGGCGGCGCGGCCGTTGATCTGAAGTCCGAACCCCACCGGAAACGGCGGAACATTGGAGATCCCGTCGGCTTGCCCGAACAACGGCGTTCCGATCACGATCCGATAGACGATCAGGCCGAAGCCCAGCGTCGCCATCGCCATGTAGTGGCCTTTGAGCCGAATGACCGGCAGTCCGATCAACAGCGCGATCACGGCCGCCAAAATCAACACGGCAACAAATGCCGCCCAGGGAACAAAGGACAGGATTTCGGCGCCGTAGATATCCTTCCAAATGTGGAGCAAACCCAGGGATCGCAGCGCCGAGAGTACGGCCGCGTCCCGATAGGGCAGGAGGTTGACCGTACACAGGACGGCTGAAACATACCCGCCGATGGCGAAAAAACCCGCATGGCCCAGCGAGGCCTGCCCGGCGTAGCCCATCAACAGGCACAATCCCACCACCACCATCGCGTAAAAGGCCGACATGGTGATTTGCGTCATGTAGTAAGGGTTCCCGGTTGTCGACAGCGCAACCTGGATCAGGACCACCATCGCCGCGGCGCACATAACCGGAGCGTATCGGCGCAGCGGCATCAATGAGCCCTCAGATTTCCGATGTCGCTCCGGGTGAACAATCCACTCGGGCGAAACACCAGAATCAGCAGCAGCACCACGATCGACACGGCTTCCTTGTAAGCCGACGCGAACTGGCTGACGGTGAACGCTTCAAGGAGACCCAGCAAAAGCCCCGCCGCTACGGCCGCGAAACTATTGCCCAGGCCGCCGAGGATCGCCACGGTAAAGCCCTTGATCGCCAGTGGCGCTCCCATGTCGTATTGGGTCTGGGTCAGCGGCGAGATGACGCAGCCGGCCATCGCCCCGATCCCTGCGCTGAGCATGAACGACAGCGTCACCATCCAGCGGGCGTTGATGCCGCAGAGCCGCGCCGCCATCCGATCGTCCGCGCATGCCCGCATGGCCCGCCCCATCAGTGTGTAGCGGTAAAACAGCGTCAGCCCCGTCACGATCACCGCGCACACGCCAAGCACCCACAACGCCTGTGGCGAGATGTGAGCCCCGAGGATGCTGATCGTCGAAACGTCTGTGCCCGTAAAGAACGGAAGCGCGCGGACCTTCTCATCCCAAATGTGCAGCATCGCCTCCCGCATGACGATCGATATGCCGATCGTGATCACGATCAGCCGCAATACCGATGCCTCGCGCACCCGGCGGATGAAGATCAGCTCGACCAGCCCTCCCAGCAGCGCCGTGATCAGCACGGCCAGCGCGATCGCCACCGGCAGCGGAACCACCCTGGCAAGGCTCACGGCCGTCATCGCGCCCACGATCAGAAACTCGCCCTGGGCGAAATTGATGATCCCCGTGGCGTTGTAAATGATCGCAAAGCCGAAACCGATCAAGGCGTAGATGGCGCCGTTGGAGAGGCCGGAGAGAATATATTGAACGATTTGGCTGCTCTGATCCATGGTTATTTGGCCAAAACCCAGTTCTTTTTCTTCACCTGGACAAGGACAAAGGCATCTTTCGTGAGTCCGGCATGATCTTGGGCAGAAAAATTGAAAATGCCGCCGATGCCGGAGAAGGCCTGCGTCTTTTCCAATTGATCCCGGATCGTCGCGGATGTCTCGCCGCCGCGTTCGATGGCGCCCTTCAGGAGCATGACCGCATCCCAGGCGTGGCCGCCAAAGTGATCCCCTTGGGTCTTGTAGCGCTTTTGGTAAGTCTTGACGAATGACAGGAGCGTCTTCTTCTGGGGGTCGCTGTTCTGTAAAAGACCCGCTACAAGCACCCGGCCGGAAGGCAGGGTGATTCCCTCCGCGGCGTCTCCTGCCAGTTCGATAAATTTCTTCGAGGAAACACCGTGACTCATATACAGGGGAATTGCAAGCCCCAATTGCTTGACGTTTCGCGCCACCACCGCCGGACCCGGATTGGTGCCCCAGCAGATGAGGGCCTGGGCCTGAGAGCCGCGGATCTTCGTGATTTGAGCCGTCATGTCCGTATCCTTCGGCCCGTATGTTTCGTCGGAGAGGATCTGGATGCCGTAATTTTTGGCCTGGCCGGTCAATTGTTCCCGTCCGGATGCGCCGAATCCGTCAGAAACGGTCAGGATGGCCACTTTGCTGATCTGGCGTTTTTTCAGATGCTCATAGATCCGGGCGACGGCCAGGGCATCGTTCTGGGCGGTCTTGAA
>PMBP01000420.1 GCA_003152975.1 Phycisphaerales bacterium
CAAGATCGACAACCAGGTGCAGGTGGGCCACAACGTCATGATCGGCCGCCATTGCGTGATCGTCTCGCAGACGGGCATTTCCGGCAGCACCGTCATCGAGGACGATGTGGTGCTGGGCGTATTTACGGAGGTTAAAGATTCTCATTTGCAACAAGGCGTTCGCGCGCGGCATCACAGCTACATCGGCGACGCGACGATCGGCAAGTCGGTCAATGTCGGCGCCGGATCGATCACGGCCAACTACGACGGCCAGAAAATTTTGCAGACGCGAATCGGCGACGGCAGTTTCATCGGATCCGGCGCGGTGCTGATCGCGCCGCTGACGATGCAGGCCAACAGCTATGTCAAGCCGGGGACAGTAGTTACGCAAGACGATGTCCCATCTCTGGAGCGGACGGACGGGCCGAAAAAAAAACCGTCTCCCGGTCATCGGGTCAAGAAGAACAGCATCCAGACGCTCGAGCGGAGGGGATAAGCCATGATGGAAACGCCATTGCTGATCTTCAGCGGTACGAGCAATCCGGAACTGACGCAGGCGATCTGCGATTACCTGGGGATGCCGATGGGCATGGCCAAGATCGACAAGTTTCCGGACAGCGAAAAGATCATCAAGGTGGATACCGATGTACGGGGTAAAGATTGTTATGTTATCCAGACGACCTCGTCGCCGGTGGATTCGATGCTGATGGAGCTGCTGATATTTCTGGATTGCCTCAAGCGCGCCAGCGCCGCGCGGGTGACGGCGGTGATTCCGTATTNNGACTCCGGGCGGGTTCCGATCACGGCCAAGTTGGTGGCCAATTTGATCACCACGGCCGGGGCCGACCGGGTGTTGTCGATCGACCTGCACGCCAAGCAGTTGCAGGGATTTTTCGACATCCCGGTGGATCATTTGTCGGCGTCGCCGGTGTTCGTGCAGTACTTCAAGGACAAGCAGATCGCCGACCTGACGGTGGTGGCGCCGGATGTCGGGAACATGAAGACCGCGTCACTGTACGCCTCGGCGCTGAAAGCCGAGCTGGCGATCATCCACAAGCGGCGGATCAGCGGCAACATGGTCGAGTGCACGGAGATCATCGGCAATGTCGAGGGCCGCAACATCGTGATGTGCGACGACATGATCTCGACGGCCGGGACGATCTGCGGGGCGGCGCAACTGGTTCGCAGCCGCGGGGCCAAGCGGATCATCGCCGGGGCCACGCACGGGGTGTTCGCGGGGCCGGCGCTGGAGCGGCTCCAGCAGGCGCCGTTCGACGAGGTGGTGGTGACCGACACGATCGCGCTGTCGGACGAGGCGCGGCGGATCGACAAGCTGACGGTGCTGACGGTCTCGTCGGTGCTGGGCGAGGCGATCCGGCGGATTCACATGAACGAATCGGTCAGCGGAATGTTTGAGGAGCAAGAATAATTTTCAATTTTCGATTTTCAATTTTCAAATTGGGCCTCTCGCAAAGACGCAAAGGCGCAAAGAAAAAAATAGGATAATAATGGATTCCCGCTTTCGCGGGAATGACAAAGAAACAGATTGATGGGTCGAATATAGCGAACGGGTTATTGGCGAGTGGGATAAACAACTGAAGCCGGTAAGAGGCGAACACAAGAGAGCGTAATCGAGGATCGTATGCAAAAGACAGTGACATTGAAATCGCAAGTGCGGAAGGAACGCGGGTCCAAGATGGCCCGGCGGAGTCGGGCGGCCGGCCAGATCCCCGCGATCATTTACGGGCACGGGAAAGACCCCGAGTCGATCACGCTGAGTCTGCATGATTTCAGCCTGATGCTGCACCACGGCAGCCGGATCTTCCAGACCACCGTCGGCGAGACGGCCGAGACGCTGCTGGTCAAGGAGCTGCAGTACGACTACCTGGGCCGCAACGTGATCCACGCGGACCTGGTGCGGGTCGATCTGACCGAAACGGTGCGAGTGGTCGTGGCGGTGGATACCCGCGGCAAGGCCAAGACCGGTATCGTGGATACCCTGCTGGCCAAGCTGGAGGTCGAGTGCGTGGTGACGGAAATTCCGGACAAAATCACGCTGGTGTTGCGGGAGATGAATATCGGCGACACCGTCAAGGCCGGCCAGATCGCGTTGCCCGAAGGGGTGACGCTGGTGACGGATCCCGAGGCGCTGGTGCTGATGTGCCACGAGGTGGCCGAAGTCAAGACCTCCGAGGAGGTCGAACTGGAGACGCCGGCGGCGCCGGAAGTCATCACCGAACGGGCCCGCGAGGAAGAAGGCGCGGCCGCAGAACCGGCCAAGGCCAAGGAGAAAGAGAAGGAGTAATCCGGGACTCGTCCGGATCGGCCGTGACCGCGGCCGACCGGGCGCCAACGGCTCGGTCGGGAACAGGCACGGATGGCACAGGCGGCTTCGAATCGAAACGACGAGAGCGGATCGTGGCGGGTCGTGGCGGGCCTGGGCAATCCGGGGGCCGGATATGCCGGGACGCGGCATAATGTGGGTTTTGAAACGGTCGATCGGCTGGCCGATCAGTTCGGCGTCGAGATTCGACGGCGGAAGTTCGGCGGGCTGGTCGGCGAAGGGTTCTTTGAAAATCGCAAAGTGGTTTTGCTCAAGCCGCAGGAATTTATGAACTGCAGCGGACGGGCGGTGTCGGCGGCGCTGCAGTTTTACAAACTGGAGCCGTCGGAGTTGCTGGTGATCACCGACGATCTGGCGCTGGTGCCGGGCGTGATCCGGATCCGGGCCAAGGGTTCGTCGGGCGGTCACAACGGCCTCAACGACATCCAGGCGGCGCTGGGCCGGGACGATTTCGGCCGGTTGCGGATCGGGATCGGGGGTTGCCCGGGCGCGATGGCCAGGGACTATGTCCTGTCGCGGCCCTCGGGGACCGACCGGCAGCAGATCGACGCGGCGATGGAGCAGGCGGTGCAGGCGGTGTTGTGCTGGATCCATTCGGGGATCGCGGCCGCCATGAACCGCTACAATACGCGCAAACAACAGGAAACCAACGGAAAATCGCAAGAGCAAGAATAATTGGGAGGTACCACATTGGGTACGATTGGAAAACGAGTCTATGAAGCGCTGTTTCTGATGGACACCGCGATGGCGGCGGCCGACTGGGACGGGACGCTCAAGGTCATCGAGACGGTCCTGAGCCGCGGCGAGGCGGAGATTCTGTCGATCCGCAAGTGGGACGAGCGCAAGCTGGCGTACGACATCGACGGCAAGGGCCGGGGCACTTACATCCTGGTTTATTTCCGGATGGATACGCAGAAGGTGACGGTCGTGGAACGGGCGATCTGGCTGTCGGAAAAGATCATGCGGGTGATGATCCTCCGGACGGACCGGATGACGCAGGCGGACATGGACCGGCCCACGCCGATCGTACTGGCCGAGACGATGCCGGCGGGCGTGGACGGGGTCCCGGCGGGAATCGCTCCGTCGGCTCCGTCGGCTCCGATGGCTCCGATGGCTCCGGCGGCGCCGTCGCCGAACTAAAGAACGGATCGGATCAACCCAGGCAACGGAACCGGGATCGCGGCGGCCGCATGGCAGCGGGCGCGGAAGTCCCCCTGAAGACCGAGGAACGACCATGTCCAGTTACAACCGAGTGATACTCCTGGGCAACCTGACGCGGGAGCCGCAGATTCGCTTTACGCCGTCGCAGACGCCGGTGGCGGACTTCGGCGTGGCGACGAACCGGCGATGGCGCGGTCAGGACGGACAGGAGCGGACCGAGACCTGCTTTGTGGACTGCACGATGTTCGGCAAGCGCGCCGAGGTGATCGGCAAGTATTTCCACAAGGGCACGCCCATTTTCGTGGAGGGTCGGCTGACCTTCGAGAGCTGGCAGGGCCAGGATGGCACCAAGCGCAGCAAGCTGAAGGTTACGGTGGAAAACTTCGAGTTCGTGGGTTCCGGCGGGGAAGGCCGGGGCGGCGGTTCGCGGTCGGGCGAAGGGCCGGGTCCTGACGAGGCGCCGATGGACGGGCCCGAGCCGAGCGGCGGAGACGAGATACCATTCTGAAATTTTCAAAGTTCAATTTTCGATTTTCGATTTATGCTATCGCCGGGATCCGGGGTAAGGAAGAATTGATTATTGACTATTGAATATTGACTAATGCTTCATCGCGGGATTTCCGCGATGATTGAACGAGAAACAAAAGGGCTTTGCGGGAGCGGGGCCCGGACCAGTAGGAGTCAAGACGATCATGGCATTTAAAAAGAAACCGATGCAACGAAAGAAACGGTTTAACACGGGGATTCGCGAGCAGTCGCAGTGCCGGTTCTGCCGCGAGAAGATCGATTATGTCGATTACAAGGACATCCCCACGCTGTCCAAGCTGCTGACCAACCGCGGCAAGATCTTTTCCCGCAAGCGGAGCGGCAACTGCGCGTCCTGTCAGCGGAAGGTCAAGTTTGCGATCAAGCGGGCCCGGTACATGAGCTTGCTGCCGTATTCGCTGTAAGCGGCGGCGGCAGACCCACGAGAAAACAAGATTACCGCAGGAAACACGGGAGATACGGTTATGAAGGTGTTGTTGTGCGATGACATTGAAAAACTGGGATTCCTGGGCGATATCGTCGAGGTCAAGACGGGGTATGCCCGGAACTACCTGATTCCGCAGGGACTGGCCAAGGTTCCGTCGGATGGGAATGTCCGGTCGCTGGCCAACGAGAAGGCCGCCCGGTCCGAGCAGCGCAAGCTGGAGCGGCGACGGCTGGAGAAGGTGCTGGCGGCGGTCGATGGGGCCGAGGCGGTGCTGTCGCGGCTGGCCAACGAGCAGGGTCACCTGTTCGGGTCGGTGACGGAAAAGGATATCGCCGAGAACCTGCGAGCGCAGGGTTTCGAGATCACCGACGAGATGGTTCGCCTGGGCGAGCATGTCAAAGAAGTGGGCACACACGAAGTGAGTTTGAGGTTGGCGTCGGATATGACCGCGAAGGTCAAGGTGGTGGTCGTAGCGGAAGGCCAGGCCGTTGAAGCCGACAGCGAACAAAAGCCGGAAGAGTGACCCGGCCGCCCCGGCGGCGCCGGTGGCGGCGCCGCAGGGCGCTGCGTCGGTTTCCGTGGGGCGATCGATGCCCGAGTCTCCGGAAGCGGAGGCGGCGGTGCTGGGCTCGATGATCCTGGACCGGGAGTGCATCGGCGATGTCGTGGTGACGCTGTCGGCCGAGTCGTTTTACCGGCCGGAGCACCGGATGATCTTCGAGGCGGTGGTGCAGTTGTACGAGGCCAACAGCGCCATCGACCTGGTGACGCTGCGCGACCAGCTCAAAAAGCGCAACGAGCTGGACTCGGCGGGGGGGGTGGAGTACCTGGTGCGGGTGGCCGAGGCGGTGCCGTCGGCGGCCAGCGTGGAGTATTACGCCACGATCGTGCGGGACAAGGCGATGCTGCGGCAACTGGCGCAGGTGGCCGGCGAGATCCTGCAGGCGGCGTACAGCCAGACCGGGGAGGTCAGCGAGACGCTGGACACCGCCGAGCAGAAGGTTTTCGCGGTGACCGAGCAGAAGATTTCCGGGGCGGCGGTGCCGCTGCGGAATTTGCTGACGGAGACCTTCGAGCACATCGAGAGCCGCAAGGAAATGCACATTACGGGTCTCGAGACGCAGTTTTACGAACTGGACGAGATGCTGTGCGGGCTGCAAAAGGGGGAGATGATCATCATCGCGGGGCGGCCGAGCATGGGGAAGACGAGTTTCGCTCTCAATATTGCCGAGAATATCGGGGCCAATTCGCGGACGCCGCAGCCGGTGGTCGTTTTTTCGCTGGAAATGGGGCGGCATCAATTAGTAGAACGGATCCTGTGCAGCCAGGCGCGGATCGATTCGCAACTGGTGCGCAAGGGGCTGCTCAGTTCGGAGCAGTACGCCGAGCTGACGCGGGCGGGCAGCGAGCTGTACGACAAGCCGATTTTCATCGACGACACGGCCGGGATGACGCCGCTGGAGATCCGGGCCAAGTGCCGCCGGCTCAAGAGCCAGCACAACATCCAGGGCGTGTTCATCGACTACCTGCAGTTGATGAGCTTATCGGGGCGGGTGGAGTCGCGGCAGCAGGAAATCAGCACGATCTCGCGGCAACTGAAGGCGTTGGCGCGGGAGCTAAGCGTTCCGGTGGTGGTGCTCAGCCAGCTCAACCGGTCGCCGGAAGAGCGCGAAGGGCACCGTCCGCGGATGAGCGATCTGCGGGAAAGCGGATCGCTGGAACAGGACGCCGATGTGGTTCTGCTGCTGCACCGGGAGGATTACTACCACCGGGGCGAATCGGAATGGGACGAAAGCCATGTGGCCGAGGTGATCGTCGCCAAGCAGCGAAACGGCCCGACGGGCGTGGTGCAGTTGACCTTCAACGAGAAGATTACGCGGTTTGAAAATCTATCGCATGCGACGGAGGCAGGGTAACCAAATTTTCAATTTTCGATATTCAATTTTCAATTTGGTAACTGATTGAGATGAGGGGTAAGGGGAAGAATTTGAAATCGAAAATTGGGAATAGGATATTGAAAATAGAAGAAGCGGTCCCAACGAGTCAAACGGATTTAAATGGGAGCGGGACGATGCGGCGAGACAAGACAATCACAGGGATGATCGGTTGGATGGCGGTCGCAGCGCTGGGGTGGGCGGGTCTGTCAGCGGGGCAGCCGGCGGCGCCGGAAAAGCCCCAGGAGACGACCGCGGCCGCACCGGCGGCGCCGAAGGACACGGCGCCGATGACGACGGCCCCGAAGCCCCCGGCGGGGGCGAAGGTTAAGCCCGATGGGCTGCGGATCGCGCGGATCGAGCCGGCGGGGAATGTGACCCTGGGGCCCGAGCAGGTGCTGTCGGCGGTGCGAAGCCGGGAAGGCGAAACCTTCGACAGCAAGGCGGCCGAGGAGGATATCCAGCGGTTGGCCAAACTCGACGGCGTGGAGTACGCCTACTACAACACCGAGGTGGCCAACAACGAAGTTCGGCTGATCTATGTGGTGGTGGAAAAGAACCTGGTGCGGTCGATCGCGATCCACGGCAACAAGCAATTCAGCGACAACCGGCTGATCCAGGAGCTGAGTTTCCGCAAGGGCGATTACTTAGACCCGCTGGCGGCGGCCAAGGGGACCGAATCGTTCCGGCAACTGTACCTGAAGAAGGGGTACCCGTTGGTGACGGTGACGCTGGATGCGACCAAGCTGGTGGTGGGTCAGGTGGACTACGCGATCGCGGAGGGCACGCGGGTGCGGGTGCGGCAGGTGAAATTCGAGGGCAACAAGTTCCTGCCGTCCAGAGAGCTCAAGAAGGTGATCAAGACCTGGCCGCGGGCGCTGCTGATCTTCCCGAACTATTACGATAAGGACATTCTGGATGCGGATATTGAGAAGCTCAAAGAGGCCTATCAGCGCAAGGCCTTTTTGAACGCGGACATCACGGCGTCGGCGCAGTACACGGTGGACCAGAAGGGGGCGATCGTGACCTTCACGATCGTGGAAGGGAAGGAATACACGGTCGAGTCGCTGACGCTGAAGGGCAACAAGGTTTTCGACGAGGCGACGCTGCTGGCGGACACCAAGCTCAAACAGGGCTGGGCCTATACACCGCAGCGGGGCGACAGCGACGCCAAGAAGATCCAGGCCCAGTACCGGGCGGCGGGGTATGTGGACGCCAAGGTCGAGCACAACCGCTCGTTCGTGAGCGAGGGTAACGTGACTGTGGAGTTCGTGGTGACTGAAGGCGAACGATACCGGATCGGTCAGATTGAGATTTCCGGCAACCAGGAGATCCAAGACCGGTCGGTGCGGCGGATTCTGGACGAGGAGGGATTTCGGCCGGGGCAGTGGTACAACGCGGACGCGGCGCGGGGCGACGGCAAGGGGGAGCTGGAGGTCCTGATGAAGCGATATGTGCTGGCCAACGACCTGGTGATCGAGTCGCTGGAACCGAAGGGGCAGACGCGCGACGCTCGGGTGAATATCAACGAGGGACAGACCGGCTCGCTAATGTTCGGGGCCGGGGTATCGACCGACAGCGGCGTGATCGGCCAGGTGATCTATGACCAGCGGAACTTTGACATCGCCGACTGGCCGGAGAGCTGGGAGGAGCTGTTTACGGGCAAGAGCTTCAAGGGGGCCGGGCAGCGGCTGCGGGCGTCGATCAATCCGGGCACGGTGCAGAGCAGTTTTGCGATCAGCTTTACGGAGCCGTACCTCTTTGATAAGCCGATGGCGCTGGATACGGTGTTGTCGGGATACCAGCGCGGGCGGGAGTCGTACGATGAGCAGCGGCTCAAGGGGTATGTGGGACTGGAGAATCGCTACGAGAACAAATGGTCGCGGGGGATCGGGGTGCGGGCCGAGGAGGTAAGGGTGAGCAATCTGGACTGGGATGCGCCGCGGGAGGTCCGGGATGTCGAGGGCAACAATATGCTGTACGGGATCCGGCCGTACATTGACAAGAACACGACGGACAACCGCTTCCTGCCGACCAAGGGGTATCACTTCGACAGCGGCTATGAGCAGGTGGCGGGGGATTACACCTTCGGGGTCCTGGACGCGACGCAGCGGTGGTATTCGACGCTGTACGAGGACCTGGCCGAGCGCAAGACGGTGCTGGAGACGAAGGTCCACGGGGCGACGGTGGTGGGCGACGCGCCGGTGTTCGAGAAGTTTTACGCCGGCGGAAGCACTTCGCTGCGGGGCTTTCGGTACCGCGGGGTGAGTCCGCGGGGCAAACAGTACAACCCGAACACGCCGATCCTCAATCCCGAAAAGAAGGACCCGATCGGCAGCGAATGGATCCTGACAGGCAGCGCGGAGGTGTCGGTGCCGCTGGACAGCGAGTACCTGTCGTGGCTGTTCTTCCTGGACACGGGAATGATTGAGACGGGCGGGCCGCGGGCGTCGATCGGCACGGGCATTCAGATTTCGATTCCGCAGTGGTTCGGGCCGGTGCCGATGCGGCTGGAACTGGCGGCGCCGTTCCTGAAGGAAGGCGACGACCAGACGCGGATTTTCAGTATTTCGATGGGGGCGTTGTTTTAGGATATAGGGGTTAGGATATAGATTGCGCGACGAAGGCCAAGGGGGAAGGTAGAATTGACTATTGAATATTGTATATTGTCTTATCGCGGGAGTTTTCAGCGATGGGATGAGCAAGGATGAAGATGGTAGAAAATAGGATAAACGAAAGGATTGACATGAAATCGAAAGCCATCATATTTGGCGGGCTGGTCATCGGGTTGTTGGGCGTAGTGGGATATCAGCAGGGACGGGTGGAGGCGGCCAAGGCGGGCATCGCGCCGGCGAAGGTGGGGGTGGTGAGCATCGACGCGATCCTCAAGGGCAGCAAGAAGCACGAGGCCTGGAAGAAGGTCATGGACGCCGAGGAGCAGAAGATCCGGGCCGAATTTGACAAGTTCAAGAGCGAGCTGGACCTGTTACAGGCGGACATGAAGACACGGACCAAGGGCGGCGACGATTACCAGCGGCTCAACCGCGAGTACGCCGAGAAGGAGGCGCTGCTGAAGGCCAAGGACAGTTACTACCAGCAGGAGATGACGCAGAAGGTGCAGGACTGGACGGAAAAACTGTACCAGGATATCCAGAAAAAGGTGGCGGATACGGCCAAGAAGAACGGTCTGGACATGGTGATCGGGCGGGAAGATTCGGACTTTCCGGCGGTGTCGATGCGGGATTTGTTGTTGACGATCCGGACTAATAAAGTTCTGTATTATACCGAGTCGCTGGACATCACCGCCGAGGTCCTTGCGGCGCTGGACGCGGGGAACTGACGGGCGGATTGCGGCATGGACGAGACAACGGCGAGGGTTCCAGCGACGGTGCGGTGGACGGTCGGGCAGATTGCCGAGCGGGCGGGGGGCCGCGTGGTCGGCGACGCGAATGCGCCGGTGGACCGGGTGTGCGGGCTGGAGAACTCCGGGCCGGGAGCGCTGACCTTTGTGACCTCGGAGCGGCACATCGGCCTGCTGGAACAGCAGCGGCCGACGGCGGTGATCTGCGGGCGGGAGATTCCCAAATCCCCGACGACGCAGGTGATTGTGGAGAATGTCCGGAAGGCCCTGATCGTCGCGATGGGGATGTTTGCGCCACGGCGGATCGTGCGGGCGGGGATTCATCCCTCGGCGACGGCGGATCCGACGGCGGTTCTGGGCAGCCGGGTCTCGGTGGGGGCCGGGGCGGTGATCGGGCCGGGCGCGGCGGTAGGCGACGACTGCGAGATTGCCGCCGGATGCGTGATCGGGCAGGATTCGACGATCGGCCAACAGTGCCGGCTGGATGCGAATGTGGTGATTTATCCGCTGTGCCGGATTGGGAATAATTGTATTATCCAGGCCAACACGACGATCGGTTCGACGGGATATGGATATTACTTTATCGACGGGGCCCATCGGCTGATCCCGCATATCGGCGGGGTGATCCTCGAGGACTTCGTCGAGATCGGGGCCAACTGCTGCGTGGATCGGGCCAAGTTCGGCGACACGGTGATCGGGGCGGGGACAAAGATTGATAATCTCGTGCAGATCGCGCATAATGTGGTGATCGGCAAGTGCTGCCTGATCGCGGCGCAATCGGCTTTGGCCGGAAGCGTCCGCATGGAAGACGGCGCCATCCTGGCCGGACAGGTGGGCGTGGGCGACCATATTACCATCGGCCGTGGAGCGATCGTCGGGGCCGGAGCGGGAGTCTTCGGCGACCTGTTGGCGGGGCAAAAGCAGTACCTGGGGTATCCGGCCGTGGAGCAGGGAGAATTCTGGAGCCGATACAAAAACCTGATGCGCATGCCGCGGATGATGCGGAAGATCGAGGAGCTGACGGAGCGGGTGGCCCGGCTGGAAGCCGAGGCGAAAAAGAAAACGGATCTTTCGTAGAGGATTGGTTCTGCGAAGGGAAGGCGTTGAAATTACAAAAAACGATTAACGGCGAATGCAAGCTGTCGGGCAAGGGTCTGTTCAGCGGGGCGGAGGTCAAGGTGATCTTTCGTCCGGCCGAGCCGAACACGGGGATCGTGTTTGTGCGGACGGACCTGNNATCGTGGAGCGCGACCGGCGGACGGCCCTGCAGAACGGTGCGGTGTGCATCGAGACGCCGGAACACTGCATGGCGGCGATCAGCGCGCTGGGGATCAGCAACCTGGTCATCGAGATGGACGCCCAGGAGCTGCCGGGTTTTGAGGGTAGTTGCGAGGAGTTCCTGCAGGTGTTGGAGAAATGCGGTCTGGCCGAACAGCAGGCCGAGCAGCGGGAGTTGGCGATCACCGAGGCGATCACGATCACCGACGGCGACAAGGCGATCTACGCTTTGCCGAACAACTCGCCGGGACTGACGATCACCTACGAACTCGATTACACCGAGCACACGGGGATCGGGCGGCAGCTCTACAGTTGCGAGTTTACGCAGGAGTTGTTCGCCGAGCAGTTGGCGACGGCGCGGACCTTCGTGCTGGAGGCCGAGGCGCGGTTCTTGCAGTCGCGGGGGATCGGCACGCACCTGACGCCGCGGGATATTCTGGTGATCAACTCGGACGGGCCGATCAAGAACAGCTATCATTTCGAGAATGAATGCGTGCGGCACAAGGTGGCCGACCTGATCGGCGACCTGGCCCTGGTGGGGCGTCCGCTGACGGGGCGGATTGTGGCGTACAAGAGCGGCCACCTGCAGAACCAGCGGCTGGCGCGCAAGCTGGTGCAGATGGCGCAGCGGCTGGACCGCAAGGGCGGATCGAGCACGGCGGCCCTGATGGACATCCGCAGGATTCAGAAGATCCTGCCGCACCGGTACCCGTT
>PMBP01000162.1 GCA_003152975.1 Phycisphaerales bacterium
AAGACCGTCGCATAGAGAATCGCAAAGCCCAGGGCGGTGACACCTTTGGCGACGATCTGATAATCGCGGCGGCGCGTGACCTCGCCAACGATCAGCGCCGCCAAACCTCCGGCGGCGGCGATGGCGATGCGGCCACACGGGCTGATCAGGGCATTGTCGTAGGCATACTTGAGGAAGAAGCCCACGGCGAAGATCACGCTGATCACCCCGGCGATCATGACCCAGCGGGTGCCGATGACCTGCTCGAGCGAGGGACGGGATACGGCGGGTGCGATTGCCGGTTCGGGTATCGGTTGCGGTTCCGGCTGTGGTTCCGACTGTGGCTTGGGCGTTTGGGGAATGCTCACGGCCGGCGGAGGGGTCGGCGCTTCGTGGCGAATACTGACGGGCGGCCGCGACAGAGTGTCGCCGAGGGTAGATCCCTCGACTGCGGCCGCTATGCGGCCTTCGCTCGGGATGACGGTGGTCTTGACTGGCTGGGGGGCAACCGCTGTCGGTACCGGCACGGTGACAGCCGACGAGGGGGGTGTCGATTGTTGCCAGATCGTCGTTACACGGTCCACAAGGGGCGTCACAGGATGCTCAGCAGGAGTCGTGGGCGTATAGGGCTGCGGCGGGACGGACGGCTGTTGGGGCGGAGCGTACGTCAACTCGGAAATTTTGTTGAGAGCTACGATGCTCAGGATCAAAGCGATCGGCCCGGAGATAATGCACAAGATCACCAGCGGGATCAACAGGACAAGAAATTCCTCAGGCATACCTCATTCTTTCCAATTCAATTTGCCGAAAGAGACCCGGTTTTAACGGATTCAATCTACCACCGCCCCACCGGAATGTCCAGAATCCCGTTGAACGGCAGATTGTCACAATCTGCCTGGAATGGCCGATGGGTTCCACATTTGAAAGATTGTCACTCTATGCAGAATACAACTGGCTTGCAAAAGTCGGCAATCCATAAGTCTTTTACGAATAAAGACATACAATTGATCGTTATTCAGAAAAAGTGTCCACCATGCAAATAATGTACATTCGTATCGCAGATGGTGTACAAAAAAAGGTTCCTGACACCTTTTTCAGGGTCGGATTTCGCGCTGGATCTGTTCGAGGAGTTGGATGGCCTCAATGGGGGTGAGGCGGTTGACATCGGCGGAGGTGAGGCGATCGAGGGCGGAGCGTTCGGCCTGGGAAAACAGGCCCGCCGAATCCTGCGGGTTGGTCTTGAGGCGGGACAGCTCTGAGCCGGCGGCTTCGCGGGCGAAGGTCGATTCGAGGTCGGCGAGGATTTCGTTAGCGCGGGCGGTGATGGTCTTGGGCAGGCCGGCGAGGCGCGCGACATGGATACCGTAAGATTTGTCGGTGCCGCCGGGGGTGATCTTGTGGAGGAAGACGACCGAACCCGCCCACTCGCGGACGGCGACATTGCAGTTGCGGACATTGTCGAAGAGGGAGGCCAGCTCGGTGAGCTGGTGGTAGTGCGTGGCAAAGAGCGTGCGGCAACGGAGGGTTGAGGCCAGGTGCTCGGTGATGGCCCAGGCCAGGGCCAGGCCGTCGTAGGTACTGGTGCCGCGGCCGACCTCGTCGAGGATGACCAGCGACCGGTCGGTGGCGTTGTTGACGATGTTGGCGGTCTCGGTCATCTCGACCATGAAGGTCGATTGGCCGCGGAGGAGCTCATCGGCGGCGCCAACGCGGGTGAAGATGCGATCGACCAGGCCGATCCGCGCGGATCGCGCGGGGATGAAGGAGCCCGTCTGGGCGAGCAGAACCAGCAAGGCCGTTTGGCGGATGTAGGTGCTCTTGCCGGNNTTGCCGGCCATGTTGGGGCCGGTGAGGATCACCAGATCGCCGGCGTCGCCGCCGAGGGCGGTGTCGTTGGGCACGAACTCGGAACCGAGGGACTCGGCCAGAACGGGGTGTTTTCCATCTACGATAGCCAGTTCTTTGGCGCCGGTGATTTGCGGGCGGACATAATGCCTTCGCCGCGCGACGAAGGCGAAGCTGGCCAGGCAGTCGAGGGTCGCCAGCCGTTCGGCGAGGGCCTGGAGCCGAGGGCCATATTCGGCGGCGCTGCGGCGGAGCCGCTCGAAGAGTTTTTGCTCCAGCTCGACGGCCTTGTCCTGCGCGGTGAGGGCTTCTTGCTCGTATTCCTTGAGCGGTTCGGTGATGTAGCGCTCGGCGTTCTTGATCGTCTGCTTGCGGACATATTCGGGCGGGGCCTTGTCGGCCTGGGCGCGGCCGATCTCGATGTAGTAGCCGAAGACCTTATTGTAACCGACCCGTAAGTTACTGATTCCAGTCCGTTGGATCTCCTTTTGCTGGAATTCGGCCAGCCATGTCTGGCCGTCGCGGTGAATGGACCGTAGCCGGTCCAGCTCGGCGTCAAAGCCGGTGCGGATCACGCCGCCCTCGCGGAGGTGTGGCGGGCACTGCGGATCGACCGCCGTTTCCAGCAGGGCCGCCAAGTCATCCATGCCGTCGCAGCCGTCGCACAATTGCCGCAAGAGGCCCGATTGGCACGCGGCCAGTAGTTTGCGGAGGTCGGGGATGCGGCCCAGCGACTGGCCCAGGGCCAGCAAGTCCTTGGGGCCGGCCCGCAACGCGGCGATGCGCCCGACGATGCGCTCCAGGTCCGAGATGGATTTGAGGAGCGTGCGGATCGCGTCGCAGGCCCGCTCGTCGGAGAGCCACTCCTGCACGGCGTCCTGCCGGGCCTCGATGGCGGCGATGTCACAAAGCGACATCGTCAGCCAGTTCCGCATCATCCGGCCGCCCATGGCCGTCATCGTCTGGTCCATGCAATCGAGGAGCGTGCCGCGGCCGGTCTCGGTGCGGATCGTCCGCAGGACTTCCAGACTCCGCAACGACACCGGGTCGATCTGGAGGAAGCCGGCGGCCTCGATTTTCCGCAGGCGGCGGATATGGCCCAGCGAGGTCTTTTGCGTTTCGTTGAGGTATTCGAGGATCGCGCCGGCGGGGCCGAGGGGGAAGCCGTCTTCGATACCAAAGCCCTCCAGGGAGGCGACCTGAAAATGTTTGAGCAGCCGCTGTCGGGCCTGGGAAGGGTCGAAATACCATGCCGGCCGCTCGGTGACCGATGCGCCGGTGGCTTGGGCGATCTGCTTAACCAGCTTGCGGGCCTCGGCGGCGAAGAGTTCGTCTCCGGCCTGCGCGGCCAGCACCTCGCGCGGCGACAGGCCGGTCAGTTCATCGACGAGCTTGTCGAGCGGGACGGCCCGCGTGAAGAAATGGCCCGTCGAGATATCCACCCACGCCATCGCTGCGGTTTTGGGGCCGGGCCAGACGGCGGCCAGGAAATTTTCCTGACGGTCCACCAGCATCGCCTCGTCGGTCAGCGTGCCGGGGGTGACGATCCGCACGACATCGCGTTTGACGACGCCCTTGGCCAGCTTGGGGTCCTCGACCTGCTCGCACACCGCGACCTTGTAGCCGGCGGCGAGCATCTTCTTGAGGTAGTGATCGACGGCGTGATAGGGCACGCCGGCCAGCGGGATGGCGTTGGCGCCTTTGCTGCGACTGGTCAGGGCCAGGCCCAGCACCCGCGAGCAGACCTGGGCGTCCTCGTAGAAGGTCTCGTAGAAATCGCCCATGCGGAAAAAGAGNNAATTTATATCCCGGACTTAATTTACACTTAGAGCTAACTATACCTAAATATGCCGTTGTTTCAAGAACTCATCCGTTTCTATCTATGGAAAGCAACTGCCGAAGGACTTGAGTAATGTCATTAGCATTCATAGTTCCGATCATCTGCGAAATATGTTGGATCTGGCGGTCCATGAAGCAAACCGGGCGGGAAAGGTCGAATCCGTCGACACCGGAGGCACGGCGGAGAGCAGCAGTCAGTTCTTCGATGCCCTTGCCGGTTTGAGCGGAAAGGTTGATTCGTTCGGTACAGGTAAATGGAAGTCGGTTGGCATTGAGCGATTGAGGAAGGTCGGATTTGTTGATCGCAAGGATAACTGATTGGCCTTCGGTTGCCTGAAGGGTAAAGCGGCCGAGCGGGCGGGAACCATCGAGCACGGCGATCAGCACGGCGGCCCCGCGGACGATTTCGTGCGTTCGCTGCTGCGAGGCGGCCTGCAAAGGGTCGGCGGCGGCCAACGAATCTTCCAGGCCGGCGGTGTCATAGAGTTCAACCCGCAGCGATGGCATCCGCCAGACGGCGCTGACCCAGTCGCGCGTGGTCCCGCCGATATCGGCGACGATCGACTTGCTTGCCCCGCACAGACGGTTAAAGAGGGTGCTCTTGCCGCTGTTGGGCGGGCCGACGATCGCGGCACGGCAACCGGAGACGATCCGTCGGGCGATGCGGCTGTCGGCCAATATCTGCTTGCACTCCTCCTGAATGTCGGGAATTGAAATCGCATCCCCCCTGTCCAGCGCATCGGTCGCCCATCGGCTAAGGCCCCCGGCGATCTGGTTGGAGATCAGGCAAAAGCCCTCCATCGTCACGGCCTTGAGCCGCTCGACCTTCGCCTCGGCGACGATCGTGGTGGTTTCTTCGGATACGGCCTTTGAACGAAGCAACGCATCCGCCGAAATCAGTTCCGCCCCCCGCCGTGCGAACAGTTCCATCAGGGACTCGACGAGCAGGGGATTACCGTGACAGTGGATCGCAAAGCGGTCCGGTCCTTCGCAGCCGATGACGACCTGATCGATCGTTTCGCCGCCATCGGCGATTTGTCCGACGAAAATCCGTCCGGGCTCAAACCGTACTTCGCATGGGGATTTTGTCCGGAATGTCGCTTGCAGGATGTCCCGTGCCCCCTCGCCGCACAGCAGGATTCCGCCGATGGCGGCGGTTCCCGGCGGCGTGATGACGGCGGCTTGGCACGGACGCGACCCCATCGCCCCTCCGTTGTTACTTTCCGCCCGGGCAATTCTTCCGGTCCAGTTCCTCGATCTCATCGAGGTCATCGAGATGCTTCTTGAACGCGATGACGATCCCGCGAACCGCCAGGTCGCTGATCCACGAATCGACGAAGTCGCACGATTCCTTGAGGTAGTGGGCCGCCCCGCCGGTGACGATCACATGCGGCCACTTGCCGATCTGCTCGGCATATTTTTCCACGACGGTCTGCAGCAAGCCAGCGGCCGAATAGATCAACCCGGCGTTAATCGCGTCAACGGTGTTAACGCCCACGGGGTCTTTGGGGACCTGGACTTTGACCCGCGGCAGCCGCGAGGTTTTTTCGTGCAGGGCGTCAGCGCCCATCTCGATCCCCGGGGCAATCACGCCGCCGAGAAAGACGCCGTCTTCGTCGATCAGGTCGATGGTAATCGCGGTACCGATGCTGGCGACCACACAGGCGTCTTCGATCACCGCAAAGGCCGCGGCCGCGTTGACCACGCGGTCGGTGCCTACGGCGGATCGATCGTCCATCGCCATCTCGATCGGCAACCGCACCTCCCGGCCGATCAGGCGTATCTTTTCGCCTAACAACTGGCGGCAAACCTCCGTAACCATTTCCAGCCACGCATCCTGTACCGAGCTGACGACGATCAGGCCGTTGCGTTTTTTCTCGACGGAACCCTCGATCACGGGAATCCGCCCCCACATCTCGAGCAACAGGTCGGTCACTTGTTTTCGCGCATCGTCGGCTTTTCCGGGGATCGACCGCACAAGCTTCTCTGCGTCATCCAGGTACAATCCAGTCGTGATAGTCGTGTTTCCGATATCGATTGCGATCAGGTTCATTCGGGCCGCCCCTTCATGATCTGCCAGATGGCCTCGCTCAGTTCGGGGATTCCCTTGCCGGTCACCGCCGAGATCGCCATCGGCCGAACGCCGCCGTGCGTGTCGCCGAGGCGTTTGACCAGATCGGCCACGATCGCCCCGTCCGGGTCGAGGTCCATTTTGTTGAGGACCAGCATCTGCGGCTTGGCGGCCAGGATCTCGCTGTAGAGTTTCAGTTCCCGGTTGATCGTGTGGAAATTTTCCACCGGGTCGGAGCCATCCATCGGCATGATGTCCAGCAGGTGCACCAGCATGCGGGTTCGCTCGATGTGACGGAGAAACTCATGGCCCAGCCCCGCGCCGCCGTGGGCCCCTTCGATCAGGCCTGGGATATCGGCCACGACAAATCGCCGAAAGTTGCTCAGTTCGACGATCCCCAGCGCCGGGCACAGCGTGGTGAAGGGGTAGTTGGCAATCTTCGGTCGGGCCCTGGTGCAGCGTGAGATCAGGGTGCTCTTGCCGGCGTTGGGCATCCCGACCAGGCCCACATCGGCGATGAGCTTAAGTTCCAGTCGCAGGCGCCGGTGCTGGCCGGGCTTGCCCTTTTGCGCAAAACGCGGCGACTGGCGAATGCTGGTGGCGAAAGACTTGTTGCCCTTGCCGCCGATCCCGCCGATGCAGATCGTTATCTGCATCCCCGGCTCGTTGAAATCCTTGAGCAGCAGCTCGGAATCCATGTCGTACACCAGCGTCCCGACCGGCACGCGGACGATCAGGTCCTTGCCGTCGGACCCGGTGCAGTTGGAGCCCTCGCCCGTCTTCCCGTCCTCGGCCGTCCAGTGGTGCTTGCCGACAAAGTCGGTCAGCGTGTCCATGTCCTCGACGGCCAGGAACAGCACATCGCCGCCCTTGCCGCCGTCGCCGCCGTTGGGACCGCCCTTGGGGATAAACTTCTCCCGCCGAAAACTCATGCAGCCGGGACCACCGTCGCCGGCCTTGACCACGATTTGTGCTTCATCAACAAACATTGCTTCCCATTTCCATTCTAAACCTGCTTACCAACCGAGTACTATAGCCGATTCCCACAGTTTTCGATAGCGGATTCGGCAAGAATTCCCCCACACGGCCGTACAGCTTGCATTCGGGGGGCCGTTTGATTATACTGATCCACGGGATGCGGATGTTCGAGCAGGATCGCTCGGAGCAAACGGAACCGCCGAAAATCCACGGAGTCGGATCATGAGCAACGAATTGTGGGTACTGACGATGACAGCCGGAACGATCGGCGCGATTCACACCCTGCTGGGCCCCGATCACTATATCCCCTTCACAATGATGGCCTGGGCCCGTGGTTGGTCGGCCACCAAGACTGCGACGATCACTTTCCTGTGCGGTCTCGGGCACATCGGCAGTTCCGTCGTTCTGGGCCTGCTGGGCGTCGCGTTCGGGTGGGCGGTCGGGTCGCTGGAGGCCTTCGAGGGTTTCCGCGGCAGCATCGCCGGGTGGGCCCTGATCGCCTTCGGTCTGGTCTATTTTGCCTGGGGGCTTCGCCGAGCGATCCGCAGCAAACCCCACAGCCACAGCCATCATCACCAGGACGAAGATACACACGAGCATGCGCACACGCACTTTCACGACCACGCCCACCTGCACGACCGCCCCGCCGAATCGATCACGCCGTGGGTGCTGTTTGTCGTGTTTGTTCTGGGTCCGTGCGAGCCGCTGATTCCGCTGCTGATGTATCCGGCCGCCCAACAGAGCGTTTTTGGCCTGTGTCTGGTAACGGCTGTGTTCGGAACCGTTACGATCGCAACGATGCTGACGGTGGTGCTGCTCTCCCGGACGGGCTTTAACTTCCTACCGCACAAAACCTTACAGCGGTTCACTCACGCCTTGGCCGGGGGAAGCATCCTCCTGTGCGGCCTGGCCATTCAGTTCCTCGGCCTGTAAGCAACCTATCCTTACCATCGATTACTTAGTCCAAGTTCCGCAGTTAGGGGTCTTAAGCGGGGTTTTTGAGTCAGAAACGCAG